>JANYKH010000108.1 GCA_025358235.1 Chloroflexota bacterium | reverse complement strand
ATGGTGTTGGCCGTGAACATACCTGCGCAGGAACCGCAGCCGGGGCAAGCATTCTGTTCAATTCGGACCAGGTCTTCTTCGGTGATTTTGCCGGCGGTCAATGAACCGACCCCTTCAAAAACGGTGTTGAGATCGATCTCTTTGCCATCCATCATACCGGGGAGCATGGGGCCGCCGCTGACGAAGACGCAGGGCAGGTTAAGGCGGACCGCGGCCATGAGCATGCCTGGAATAATTTTATCGCAGCTGGGCATGAATACGAGCGCATCGAAAGCGTGAGCCTCGACGATAGTTTCAACAGTATCTGCCGTTAATTCGCGGCCCGGTAGGGAGAATTTCATGCCAGCATGATTCATGGCGATACCGTCACAAATGGCGATGGTATTAACTTCAAAAGGAACGCCGCCCGCTTCCCTGACCCCTTCCTTAACAGATTTGGCCAGTTCGTTCAGGTGGGCATGCCCGGGAACAATCTCGCTGAAGCTGTTTACAATGCCGATAAAGGGTTTTTCAAGATCTTCCTTGCGGCAGCCAAGGGCGTAAAGCAGGGAGCGGTGGGGAGCGCGCTCAACACCCTTTTTAATAGAATCGCTTTTCATCTGGGCCAAGATAACTACTCCTAAAAAAAGAGCCGTCCATAAGGACGGACATAAGCCTGATTTTGGCTAAAAGCCCGTATACCAGAATATCATAAGATTGAAGGAAGTGTCAAACAAGTTGGCGTAAGTGGTAGTGAGATAGTAAAAATCGGTCATGGGGCCTATAAAAATGGTTAATGGCGCTTACGGAATGCTCAGTGCGCTTGATTTTAGCGGTTTAAATTTGGCACTTGCGGTCAATTTGAGGAACGAGATGACAGCGCTTTCTCGATAACGCTCAGAGGGATGACCCCCGCGCGGATGAGTTTCAGAGTGGGGGTAGTAAGATCGATAATGGTGGAAAGCCCTTCCTGAGGCAGAGGGCCCTGATCGATTACCAAAGCCAGTTTTTCGGCGTCTTTGCCAAGTTGTTTCAGGATTTCGGGGATGTTGTAGGGGGTGGGCTGGCCGCTGATATTGGCGCTGGTGGAGGTGATGGGGACGCCGGAAAGTTTGGCGAGGCCCAGGATGGATTTGTTGTCCGGGATGCGGATGCCCACGGTATTACGACCCCCCACCAGACGCCCCGGCACCGTGTCTTTACGGGGGAGTACGAGTGTGAGACCGCCGGGCAGAAAACGGCGCATGAGGAATTCCGCCGTGCGGTTTACCACGGCGTATTTGCGGGCTTCTTTCATGGAACTGACGGTAATATGTATGGGGTTATCAAAAGAACGGCCTTTGAGACAAAAAACCCGCTCGATGGCGGTCTCGTTGACGGCATTAGCCCCGAAGGCGTAGCCGGTATCTGTGGGGCAGACGATGACTTCGTTTTTCAGGAGAAGATCGGCGCCGAGTTTGATGATGCGCGGGTCCGGATTAGCCGGGTCAACCTTCTCAATCCTGACCACGGGTCATCTCCAGAGGAGTGCTGGGAATTACATCCAGTTCAAGGGTCGATCTCTCGCCGCGCATCAGCCGGGAATAGCCGGCGGCGGCGACCATCGCGCCGTTATCGGTGCAGAGGGACAGCGAGGGGAAAAAGACTTTCAGCCCGTTGCGTTCAGCGGCGGTCTGGAAATTAGCGCGCAACCGGCGGTTGGCAGAAACGCCACCCGTGACGCTCAAGGCTTTGACGCCTCGCTCAAGGGCCGCTTTTATTGTCTTGGCGACAAGAACGTCCACCACGGCTTCCTGGAAGCTGGCGGCAATATCGGGGAGGGGCAGGGCTTCATGGTTGGCGACCTGCTCTTTAAAAGTATTGATAACAGAGGTCTTCAGACCGCTGAAACTGAAATCGTAGTTTTTGGCGTAGATCAGGGGGCGGGGAAACTTATAAGCCTTGATGTTGCCGGTTTGGGCGGCTTTATCGATAACCGGGCCACCCGGAAATCCCAGCCCGAGGAATTTGGCGACTTTGTCGAAGGCTTCACCGGCGGCATCGTCCACCGTGGTGCCCATCAATTCATAATGGCAGTTTTCGGCGACGTAGAGAATCATGGTGTGTCCGCCGGAAACGGTGAGGCAGACATGGGGATAGGGCAGATCAGGGTTGCTCAGTTTATTCGCAAAGATATGCCCTTCAATATGATGGATGCCGATGAGCGGCACATTCAACGCGTAACTCATGGTTTTGGCGGCAGCGGTGCCTACCAGCAGGCAGCCGATTAGTCCCTGTTTGGCGGTTACGGCGACTGCATCGATATCTTCTTTGGACTTGCCAGCTTTGTTCAGCGCTTCTTCAATGACATAACCGATTAGTTCGGTGTGCCGCCGCGCGGCGACCTCCGGCACGACGCCGCCGTATTTTTTGAGCAGGTCCATCTGCGTGGCGATGACGCTGGAAAGGATGGTGCGTCCATCTTCCACCAGAGCGGCGGCGGTTTCATCACAAGAGGTTTCGATACCTAAAACCAGCATATTTTCCTAAATAGCTTCCTACTTTACTTCCTGGTAGATACGGGCGGCGGATTCTTTGAGGTAGAGGGGGGTGAGTGCAAGGGCATTATCTTTATCGCCGCGTTCGAGTCTGGCCTGTGCCAGGCTGGCAATGGTCGATCCCTGTGGAATGGTTTTGATTTCGGTGATTTTAATGTCCGGGATATTCAAGCTTTTTATGTATTCAGCGTAAAAATCAGCTTCCTGACCGACGATGACCACATTTTCTTTTATCAGATGGGCCAGGCCGGATGGGCTGCCGACGTAATAGTCGCCTTCTTGCTTTACCGCGCCGTTCAGCTGGCGATAGAGGGCGGCATAGATCATATCTTTGGTGCCGCCGCCGATGATGGAGCAGATAAGGGTGTTGGCGTTAAAGGCCTCGCGTGCCAGGGCTTCAAGGGTAGAGACCCCGCAGATTGGTTTGCCGGTAGCGTAGGCCAGCATTTTGCCCACGGTGACGCCCACTCTGATACCGGTCCATGAGCCAGGCCCAAGTCCAACCCCGAACCCGTCAATTTGGGCTAAAGTTAATCCCGCTCTTTTTACGGCGAAATCGATATTGGCAATAATTTTGACGAGGGAATCCGATCGGGCGCTGGAGGTTACTCCAGCCAGCAAACGTTCGCCCTCGATGATGCCCACCGAATTTAAATAGTGCGAGGTATCCAGACCGAGGACTTTCACGCCTTAACGGCCTCCCGTACGATCTTACCCAGTTCTTTGTTTTCCGTGGCGAGAATTAACCGGCGCTGGCGAGGCCCGGTCACTTCAAAATGGATTTCCAGCCAATCCGGGGAAAGCAGATGTTCCAGCTTTTCGGCCCATTCCACGACGATGATGCCGGATTTGCCACGGCGTAAATAGTCCATAAGGCCGATTTCCATACCCTCAGCGACGGAACTAAGGCGATAGAGGTCCATATGGAAGATTGGCATACGTCCCTTGTATTCATTGACGAGCACAAAAGTGGGGCTATTGACGACTTTTTCCGGGACGCCGAGGCCGTCCGCCAAGCCGCGTGTAAAAAGGGTCTTGCCGCCTCCGAGATCGCCGATAAGGGCGATGACAGTGCCGGCCGGAATATCCGCGCCGATGCGTTTGCCGAGGGCGTAAGTGCGGGTTGGGCTGCTGCTGATCAGGGATTGTTTCATCTAGATAGTGTTCATTGTGATTTTTAAGTATAGCATAAACCGCTCAAAAAAATGAACGGATGGGGGGGTGTTGAGCGGGGGAATTAAGCGCGCGGCATCAGCCATCCCCCAGTGAGTTGGGGACAGTGAGACCCGCAAGTAAAGACGCTATTTCCGCAGAGACTTGAGCAGGCTCAGAATCCCGAGTACGGCGCGCTGCACTTCAGGGGGTTCCGCGGCTAAAGAAGCGGCGACAAAGGGGTCAAGGCCGGAGGGGCGCGTGAGGCCAGGTTGATCATCCGGTTTGGAAGATAAAAAACCCGCGAGGGTAAACAATTCCGTTTCGGAGAATCCGAGGGGCCCGGCCAGCTTCCGCAGGACTTTGGCGGAAGGCAGACGTTCGCCGCGCTCAATACGGCCGAGATGGGCCTGGGATATGCCAGTTTCATTGCTGATTTTGGTTACGGTCTTGGACAGAGACGTCCGTTTAGACCGGATTAGTTCACCGATTGTGTTTGTCATGTTTTTTCACCCTCGTAATAATAGTATTTTCGCACTGACCAAAAGTCAATAATGATGGGGCGCCGAACCAGTAGTTTGTACGACAATAATTTGTAGAATTATTCATACAATTACGCTGAGAATGTTTGCCGGTTTTGTAGATGATGATCCAATGCCTGTAAAAAATTTAAAGTTTAACGAGAATAAGAAGTTAACAAAATTGCCAATTGGGGTATATTTTGTCTCAATTACGGTTGATCATAAATATGGAATGTTTCATGTTGCAGGGAAATAATTAGCGAAGGGGGTCTTGGGATGGACGGCGGGGTAACATTTAATCCCACCTCCGACCAAAAAGGAAGTTACTCAAGTTTGCCCAGCTTTATGCGCCTGCCGGTATTTAGTATAATGAATAGACAATCGCATCATATTAATACTTCACATAAAACTAATACTTACACATCAAGGAGATTCAAAATGGGTGAAGCTATTAAAACCGCCGCTCAAATCGCCGCTGAAAAGGTCGCCAAAATTGGGGCTGTCAGCGAAGAAGACCGCTTGACTTGGAAATTTGTCCCGGAAGGTGAGAAAATCGCCGGCCGGTATATGAAAGAAGATGTAAATCTTAACGCGGAGATCAGCAAATTCCCTGAAAACGGCCGTCCCTTCGTCAAAAAGGGCCTGGCCAACATCCTGGTTCGCGGGATCGTGCTGCCGCGCAACGAAGCCGCCAAAAAGGATGCTAAAAAGGCTATGGACGGCCTTAAGATGATTAAGTCCGACAAGGCGGCGCTGGAGAGCGTTTTTACCCGCGTCCGCCGTGTCTTTGATCATTATACCAACCAGGGCGAACAGCAGCGCCAGCAGTCCTACCAGCAACTGAAAATGGAATTTTCCGCCAAGGTGCAGCAAGCCATGGCGAAGCAGATGGGCGGCGCTTATAACGGCCGCGCGGACAACGTCGATATCGACCGGCAGCCTCAATTCCAGGAGGAATGGCGGCGGTTGAATGCCACGCTTGACGCGCAGTATCAGAAACTACTTGATGAGTACCGCCAGGAACTGGAGTTAATTACCTAGAACCATGGGTGAAACCGACGACAAGATTGTAAACGCCGCCCGGCAGACCGTTATTCTGAGGCCACCCAATCAGACCCTCTCCACGTTCGGCAGTACGAATCTGTACTACTATTTGCTCTCCCAGCCGGTTTACACCGAACCGGGCCAGGAAGGCAAGGAAACGGTCATCCGCGAAGGCCGGGTCATCACGGAAAAGCCCCGCATCGTCACCCCCTATTACCTCACCCGGCTGGACGGTTTCAGCGGCGATGCCAAGCGTTATTTTGACCTGCTGGCGAGGCTGCACGGACGGGATTCCCCCGGCCTGCTTTACGCCTATAAAAACGAGCCCAAGGAACTAAATATCGTCTCTGACGATTGGAAAGTGGTCGCCGAGAGGTTGAACGCGGATATTGAGCGGCGCGGGGATACCCTGTCTGCCATTATTAAGGGCGAAGATGAACTCTGGGACGTTTCGCTTCTGAAGTTCATTTATGAAGTGACCCGCAATTCCGTGGGCGGCAACGTGGAACAATTAGGGGCGCGCGGCTTGTTGAACATGGACGCCAGCGGACTGCCCATGGACGCCCGCCTCCACATCGAGGAGATGTTTAATCAAGTAGCGGCCGGTGATCTTGAACCGCATGAGCTCAAGAATGAGCTTGACCGCTGGAATATATTCGATCAGTATCAGGACAGGTTCCTGACGTTGTTTAAAAGGAAATAATGAGTTACGAAGATTCAATTGTAATCCGGCCGCCCAGTGAGGCTAACAGCTTCCTGCTGCCAGTGACTATCGGCTGCTCCCACAACAAATGTACTTTCTGCCACACGTTTAAAGGGCAGCGCTTCGATATCATTAAAATCGAGGAAATCAAGAGATTAATCAATATTGTGGCGAAGGAATATCCGCACGTGGACCGCGTTTTTCTGGAAAACGGCGATGCACTGATTGTGCCCCAGCCGACTCTTATCGAAATACTGACAGATCTTAAAGCCAAATTTCCCAAACTGGAGCGCGTCTCCAGCTACTGTACGCCTAAAGCTGCTTTGCGTAAAACCGTGGAACAGTTCAAAGAGTTGAAAGAACTGGGCCTTGATCTGGTGTATATGGGACTGGAAAGCGGCGACAGTGAAACGCTCCGCGCCGTCAAC
The DNA here is from genome assembly GCA_025358235.1 of Chloroflexota bacterium. Classification (GTDB taxonomy): domain Bacteria; phylum Chloroflexota; class Dehalococcoidia; order Dehalococcoidales; family RBG-16-60-22; genus JACPQH01. The sequence goes on along the minus strand of JANYKH010000108.1, from coordinate 38 downwards.
AAACGCGAAACCGCCGAAGAAATGATTAAAGCGGGGCG
>JANYKH010000069.1 GCA_025358235.1 Chloroflexota bacterium | reverse complement strand
GCGGCATCATTACGTCCAGCAACACCAGATCCGGTTCATACCGTTCGATCAGGTTCATCGCCTGCCGCCCGTCAGAAATTGCCTCAACGTCATAACCGCCCATCTGCAAAGAACGCTGGATCACCTTTAATACCACCTCGTCATCATCAACCACCATTACCTTCGCTTTGGTCTGCATTGTACCTCCGGCATTTTGACCGCATATTAAGTATTGATCCTCATCCTGCCCAATACAATATCTCCAATCTAAATATTCACTAAACAATCGCATTTTTGTATTGACTTGTGTCGGAATGTGAGCAAATATTAAGCGACTCACCGGGAACCAGGGGTGAGCCGGCGCCAAATTATGAGAAAAGGGTTATAGAAATGGGTGGAAAAAGGTTAGCCGGTAAGAATGACGAATTGAAGAATCCCCGCAGAGGTACTGTAGAGGAAAAATATGAAGCCCTCCTGAATCACCTGAGCATGGGCGTTTTCCGGACCACCCCCGGCCCTGACGGGCGATTCCTGGAAGCCAATGCTGCAATGGAGCTTATTCTTGGCTACACCCATGGAGAATTATTAAATATCCCGGTTGCCTCAATCTATGTCCGGCCTGAGGAGCGGACACTCGTCCTTAGCCTTACCAAAAAAGAATTGGAGCTAATCAAGAAAGACGGCACCGTCATTTTTGTCCGGGTCGGCCTGGTCCCTGTTAAAAACGACCTCGGAGAAGTGATTTATTATGATGGCACGGCGGAAGACGTCACTGAGCATCTGCGCCTGGCCAATTCTTTGCATGAAAGTGAAGCCGCCTACCGCATGCTGTTCGAGACCACTTCCCATGGCATAGTTTTCTACGATGCGGATTGGAAAATTATTTCCGTTAACCCCGCCGCCGCCCGTATTTTCGGCCGTTCCCGGGAGGAAATAATGCGGCTTCAGCCCGCTGATTCCTCTTGGAAGGCTATCCGGGAAGACGGGTCTGATTTTCCCCGGAATGAACGCCCTGCCATGGTGGCTCTAAGGACCGGTCAAGCGGTCAGGGGCGTCACGATGGGCCTGTATAACCCAACCGAACAGAAATTCCGCTGGTTGCTAGTCGATTCCACTCCACTATGGAGGCCCGGGGAGGCAAAACCGTATAAAACCTACACCACGTTCATCGATATTACGGAGCGCCGTAAATTGGAATTCCGGTTGTCCTACCTGGCCTCCTATCCGGAGATGAGCCAATTGCTCTTGGCCGAGGTTTCTCCCGCCGGTGAATTATTGTATTCCAACCCGGCTTTGAGAAAAACTTTCCCTGACCTGGCTGAATTGGGGTTAAAACACCCATTTTTCGCTGAAATATTAGACCGCCCCCCTCTCAACCGGGGTACTGCCGGATATGAAATAAAAATCGGCGGTAAATATTATGAAATGACCCCTTATCATGTCGGCGATAGCCCCGCCCTGCGCATCTTTGCCCAGGACATTTCTGCCCGCAAGGAACTGGAATCTAAGGTTATCAGGGAAAGAGACCGTTCCCAGAACTTTCTCAATATCGCCGGCGCTATAATTCTGGCCCTCGATACTCAAGGTATAGTTACGCTCATCAACCTGCGGGGGTGTGAACTGCTTGGTCTGCCCATGGAACAAATTGTTGGCCGTCCCTGGATCAGCTTCGTGCCGGAAAGATTGCAGGCTCAACTAGCCGGGTTATTTCAACAATTGATACGCGGGGAAGAAGATTTAATCTATGAACATGAAAATCCCCTGTTGGGCGCGGATGGTGAAGAACGCCTCATTGCCTGGCATAACTCTATTGTTCGGGATGAAAACGGCTGCGTTATCGGCACGCTTAGTTCCGGCGAGGACATCACCGAACGTCAGATAGCGGAAACAGCTCTGGACTACCGCAATAATTTACTGACCGCCCTGATTAACAGTCCCCCGGACATAATCATCTTCAGTCTGGATCAGCATTACCGGTACACTGTTTTTAATCAGGAACATGCTTTGGAGATGAAACGGATTTGGAACGCGGATATTCAACTGGGCTCTTCCATGCTTGATTTCATGAATGACCCGGAAGCCTGTGCCCTGGCCAAAAAGAGTTTTGACCGCGTTCTGGCCGGAGAAAACTTTACCGAAGTACAACTCCAGCCCGGCCACGATATTTTCTATGAATTTAACTGGAATCCCATCTGGCAAGATAATAAAGTTGTAGGCATTACCGCTTTTATCCGTGATATCAGTGCCCAAAGGTTGGCCGAACAGCGGCTTCGCATGAGCGAAGAAAAATACCGCGGTTTGGTGGAGAAACTGCAGGAAGGTATTTTTCAGATCGGTAAAAACGGCATTATCTTGACCTTGAATCAGGCTGGGGCCAGCATTCTCGGGTTTGAATCGCCAAATGAGGTGCTGGGCAAAAACTACCGGAGCTTTATCTCCGATGAGGAGATGAAAGACTCAATTTCTCAGATAGTCCGGGTTACCGGATCATGGAGGGGCATTATCTCGCTTGAAAATGCCCAAAACGAGGCGATTTGGGTTGTCATTTCTGTCAGCCTTCGGCGAACCGAAACCGGCGATTTATTTGAAGGTACTTTTAACAATATTACTGCCCGTAAAAATGCTGAGGACGCACTGCAACGCAACGAAATGCGCCTCGCTGAATCACAGGCCCTCGCCCATGTCGGTGGATGGCTATGGGACATCAAAAAAGACGAATGCCAGCTCTCGGACGAAATGCACCGGATACTCGGTATCGCGAAACAAGATAGACTATTGAATCTGGAAGAGGTTCTTGTTTTCGTTCACACTGAGGACTGGGATATCGTGCGCCAGAGCCTCAGTAATTTGATGGCCGGTACCGAGCACCCCATTCTCCAATACCGCATAGTCCACCGTGATAAGAGCGTACACCACGTCCAGTCAATGACTAAAATTATCATGGATAGTTCCGGTCAGCCTCAGACGATGATCGCCACTGTGGGGGATATCACTCATCAGAAAGAAATGGAAGCCGAGCGCCTCGAAATGGAACGCAAAGCCATGCAGACCGCCCGCCTGGCCTCGGTGGGTGAAATGGCTGCCGGTATCGCCCATGAAATAAACAATCCCCTGACCGCGGTCATCGGCTTCGCGGAATTACTCGTCCGGCAGGACCTCCCCCCGGCTATTAAAGGCGATCTTGAGATCATCAATAACGGCGCTCAGCGCGTCGCCAACATAATCCAGAAATTACTGCTCTTTAGTCGCCAGACTAAACCCATGCGCCAGCCTGTGAGCGTGAATGAGCTTATCGAAAGCACTCTCCAGCTTCGCGCATATCAGTTGCGGAGTGACAATATTGAGGTCATCACTGAGCTTGCCCCTGACCTGCCCCAGATTGTCGCGGATGGCGGGCAGTTGCAGCAGGTCTTTCTAAATCTGATCGCTAACGCTGAAACCGAAATGGTGACTGCTCGCGGCAAGGGCCGACTTTTTATCAAAGCAGAGGAGTCCCGCGGCTGCTTGTTATTAACTTTTAAGGATGACGGCCCCGGTATTACCGCCGAAAACATGGCCAAACTGTTCCAGCCGTTTTTTACCACTCGTCCCATCGGCAAGGGCACCGGCCTAGGTCTCTCCATCTGCCATGGCATTATCGCGGAACATAAGGGTCACATCTGGGCGGAAAGTAAATATGGTGATGGCGCGGCGTTCTTCGTTGAACTACCGTTAACCAAAAATACACCCAGGGCGAAAGTCGCGGTGACCGGTGACACGGGTGAGGTTATAGACCTCCGTATCCTTGTTGTGGATGATGAGGAAGTCGTCCGCCAGTTTGTGGAAAAAGTTCTCACTTCACGCGGTTTTATCGTGGACACCGCGGATGGCGCGCTAAACGCTATTAAAAAACTGGAAACCGAAGATTATGGCCTGGTTCTGCTGGATATAAAAATGCCGGAAACCAGCGGATTGGAACTCTACGAAAAAATGCGCGAAATAGAAAAATGCCGCCACACCCGCGTCGTCTTCTTGACCGGTGATGTTATGGGTGATGAAACTCAGAAATTTCTAACCAAAACCCAGGTTTCTTACCTCACCAAGCCGTTTAAAATAGATTTGCTACTCAACGAGGTTTGTCGTAATGTAACTGAGACAGGCCTTGACATTCGGTA
>JANYKH010000036.1 GCA_025358235.1 Chloroflexota bacterium | reverse complement strand
CCGGCATCGCCAATAAGTTTATACACAATTTCACCCGCCAGAGCATGGAGGTAAACCCCCAGCGAGGCGGCTTCAAACAATGATAATCCCTGTGCTGCCAGCCCGGCAATGGCGCCCGCAAGTACGTCGCCGGTACCTGCCGAAGCGAGTCCGGGGTTGGCGACAGCGCTGATCCAGGTTTCGCCTTCAGGTGAGGCAACAACGGAGTGAGCCCCCTTCAGGACAATGACTTTGTTCCACTCGCGGGCTTTGCGCCGTGTAATTTCAACTCTGTCTGCCTGGATTTGGTCCACGGTCATACCGGCCAGCCGGGCCATTTCGCCGGGGTGGGGAGTTAAGACAGCGAGGGTTTTAAAATTCTCGTACCAGCCTGATTTTCCGGCCAGGGCGTTAAGGGCATCAGCGTCAAGAATGAGGGGGGGGAGGCCGTTCTTGCTGAGAAGGTTTGTAATAAAAGCGGAGGCGGAGGGATCACGTCCCAGCCCGCAGCCCACCAACAGCGCGTTGTAGGTTTTTAATTCCGGAAGTAAAGTATCCACGGCTGCCGCTGAGACGATGCCGGGTTTTGATTCAGGCAGCGGCAGGAAAGTGGTCTCGGTCAGTTTGGAGACTAAAACCGGCATGATTCCGGCCGGTGTAGCGAGTGTGACGAGCCCCGCTCCCACCCGCATCGCCCCGGAACAGGCTAGATAAGCCGCACCGGTGTAATTGATCGATCCGGCGGCTACCATAGCTTTGCCGAAAGTGCCTTTATTCGCGCTGAGCGGACGGGCCGGCAGCAGTGAAGCAGCCCAGGCGGCGTCCATCAGGTTTAAATCGATTTTAATGTTAACCGCTTCCGGTGGAATGCCGATATCTACTACCGCGATTTCACCGGCGAATTCACGGCCGGGGAAGGTATATAGTCCAACTTTGGGCAGGCCCAGAGTGATCGTGTGGTCAAAACAGATGGTGGCGGGGTCAACCGTGCCGTTATCCGGATTCAGACCTGAAGGTAAGTCGACGGCAAATAACTGCATTTCCGGTTTTTCTTCTTTTACCCGGTCAACCCGTTCCAGTACTTGCTGGTAAACGCCGTCCAGCGGTCTCATTTTACCCGTGCCGAAGAGGGCATCAATAACTATCGTGGCGTTGGCGAGGTATGATTCGAAAAGTTCAAAATCACGGTCGTTGGCGGCGTAGGCCACCTTGGTCAGGGACCGCAGGCTCCGGTCTTTTTCACGTGGGCCACAGACGTAAGCCAGGTAGTCCGCTGACTTCTCAACCAGCCAGCGCGCGGCAACCAGTCCGTCCCCGCCGTTATTGCCCGGCCCGATGAGGAGCAGGATACGCTGGTCCCGTAAATCGCCCACAATAGACACGATTTGATCCGCCACTGCGCGTCCGGCGTTTTCCATGAGCGCTTCCGGGGGCAGGCCCATATCGGCGCACTCCTGCTCGATACGGCGCATCTGTTCACTCGTTACAATCTTCATAATTCTGGTTGGATTCTAGCAATAGTTGGGACTGAGGTCAAGGTGAAACCAGGTCTCGATGCTATTCGGGGCATCGACTGAATTTGGCTAACCTTTTTATCATAGCTTCCCAGTGCGTGCCTTTCCAGTACACGCGGCGGCACTGCGGGCACTGCATGAAATAATTCTGGGTTTGGGCGATGTGGGGCGGGATGATTGCCATTATCTCTTCTTTGTCCGCTGACATCAGCGGGGTATTATCTTCCAGGCAGCGGGTAAACGGCTGGGCCAAACAGCCAAGATTGAAAGTTTTTATAACGGCATCCATCTGGATTTCAGCGTTTTCCGTGTGGAGTAAAAGAACCTTTAATTTGCCGAGGCGGGCCAAACGGCGCTGGCTGACTTCAGTATCCCGCGTTAGAATTATCCGGTTTTCAGCTACGGCTGTAGCCACCATTTTGGAATCCCCGCCGCCCTCAAAGAAAACCGCGTCAAACCCGAGCATCCTCAGCCAACGGGCGAGTTTGCCCACGTTCTCATCAACAATAAATTTAGGGCGTTCTTGCGCCATTTTCAGACCCGGATAATCAGTCCTTCATGGGCGGTGGTTATTTCCGCGCCGGTGTCCCAGGCCACTGCCCGGAGTTGTTCTCTGATCTCCGCTTCATATTCC
>JANYKH010000326.1 GCA_025358235.1 Chloroflexota bacterium | reverse complement strand
TTCCTAAAGCCGGTTGAAACAACCGGAGCAGGTTTAGCTGAAAAGCTTGGAGAAAAGCAATGTGGCGGTCCGTGTTCCATCGCGGACTACGGACAGATGTGAATGGTTGCCGTTAGCCTTGAAAGTCAGGGGCACCTGAGTCATACGCAAGCCGTTGCTGGCAGCTTCAAAGATCATCTCGGTTTCTATTTCAAAACCAGTTGATTTGAGTTCCATTTTATTCCAGGCTTCCCGCGTTATGGCTCGATATCCACCGGTGCAATCATTGATTCTGTTATATTTGACCGTTCTGAAGTTTTTAGTTTTCAAGGGCACAAAAAAAGAAACTATTACGGAAATTACAACTGATGCCAAGCAGTTGCTCAGGCTGCGGAACCAGCGCGTACTTTTTAGAGACCTGACACCCATAACCATGTCAGCTTGGCCGTCTATGATAGGAAGTGTTAAAAAGCGAATATCACGCGGATCATGGGCGCCATCGCCATCAAGAAAAACAAGGATATTACCCTCCGCAATGCAAGACCCACTCTTCATCGCTGCGCCCTTGCCCATGTTAATTCGGTGGCTGATGACTTTAATATCTGGGGAGCTGACTGAATCGGCAGTGCCGTCAATAGAACCATCGTCAACGACGATTATTTCATAAGGGGCAGGGATTGGACTCTGATAAATTCTTGAAATAAGTTCCGACAGTGAGTCAGCTTCATCTTTTACCGGAATGATGATGCTGATGCTGGCTGGGGATTTTGATGATTCCAGATCTTCCAGCGTTATTTGTTCGATCATTTCTCTCTGTTTTATAGTACTTAAGTATGACTAAGTATTAATATCATACGTTACCTGGCATGTCAATGCATTTTTTATTGTAAATCTAAAGATAAAATAATAGTACCAAATTGGAACGAATTGATGAGGCTGATTTCAGTTAGCGGTTCAGGCGGCGGACAATGACATCCAGAATTAGTCCTGTGAATATGGACAGCATACCAACTGTGATGAACAACATGCTGAGCAACGCTGTTCCGGTTTGAAGAACCGGTGTCTCCAGGTAGTAATTTTTGGCCACGTTAATTCCGGCAGCCACGCCAACCAGGGACATGATTACCCCGGCGACCCCAAAAAAGAGGAGCGGACGCCGTTCGGAAATCATAATCGTAATTCGCTGGAGGTTGGTAACTCCGTGCTTTATGGGATGCAAAGTTGACCCATCGCCGATATAGATGGCTGAAACCGGAATTTCGGCAACTTTCAGCCCCTTGGCGGTGGCTTCAGAAACGATCTCAGCGGAAATCGCCATGCCGTTCTCTTTTGGTTGAATCAGGCTCAACGCTTTCCGGGAATAGGCACGGAAACCGCATTCGGTATCTGAGATATTACTGCCGGAAAGGATGCGGGTGGAAGAGGAAAGAATATTCTGGCCCACCCGGCGGTACGCAGGAATATTATTTGAATCAGCTTTCCGGGAGCCAATTGCCATGTCATTACCGTCAAGAATTGATTTGATAAAGAGTGGTATTTGGTCGGGATCATGCTGGCCATCAGCATCGATAATAACCAGGATATCTACATCGCGCTGTCGCCCTTCATCGAGGAGGGTTTTGATAGCTGATCCGTAGCCTCCGTTGACCTGGTGGCGTATTACCCTGGCACCCGCCAGTTCGGCTATTTTGGCCGTGCGGTCATGACTGCCATCATCGGCGACAATGACTTCACCGGCATACTGGCGCGCCTGTAAAATGACAGTGCCGATATGCACCTCTTCGTTGTAGGCCGGCAGCCCGACAATTATCTTGGGCGTGTCTGTTCTCAGGCTCATAATCGACTTCAGAGTAACATGAGCCAAGGATGACTGTCAACGAAAAAGAATGTTATTCCGTATAGCCACTGGCTGTAACGGCTAGTGGATTCGCGGTAGTCGACGCTTTTTGATAGAATCAAGGTTGGTAAGGGGTAAAGATTGTTTTTTTCGGACATCTGGGAATTACCGCCGCTGGTTTTAGAGTTTGTGAATTAGCCCGGAACAAGCGACGGGCGCAGGATATAGATTTCAGCGCAGAAAAAAAGGCCGCTGATTTTGACTACCGTTTGATATTGGCGGGCTCAATGCTGCCGGACATCATCGATAAACCATTCTGGTTGATAGCTTCAGGATTGGGGTACGCCAGCGGCCGGTCTTACGCTCATACGCTGCTTTTCAGCCTCGTTTTATTGCTGGGAGGTTTTTTGCTATGGAGAACGAAGGATAAAAACTGGCTGGTCATCGTCAGCATCGCCAGCCTGTGCCATATCATCCTCGATGGTATCTGGCTGAATACCACGGTTTTCTGGTGGCCCTTGTTGGGCCCTTTGCCTCACGCAGCACCGGAGGGGTTTATCCCTGGTGTTCTGCTCAACCTGGTGACTAACCCTTCCACATATTTGGTCGAAATAGCCGGACTGTTAATGCTGGTATTCATGGCCCGCAAATGGCGCGGATACAGTGACGTTGAAAGATTTCTGCTGCGCGGTAAACTAAATTAAGAGGGGGACTGGCATACCTAGACCGCCCTGGCAATCACCGAAATACTCAAGGTTTCCCTGTTGACTCCTCCGTCCAGTCGCCCGAAGGGGCAAATCAGGACAGTTTCAAACCCGTTCTTAACCATGAAGTAGTCTAATTCCTGATAGAAAAAGAAACGCATCAGGTGGGACTCCTGCGTTTCCGAGATAACAATTTCGCCTTCTGTCTCGCTGATCCGATAATTGATCCGCACAGTTTCGTTGATAATATCCATTTGAGGTTGAGAGTAGTATTTTATCAGGCGGGAACCGGCGGTGATGGTCTTCGTCTGCTCTTTCGGTTTCTGATTGAGAATCGCCGGGCCAAACCAAACATCAAAAGTAAACACGCCTCCAAAATACAGTTGTTTGCGCACAGATTTTAGCGCTTTCTCGAAGTCGTGGTTGGTAGTCTGATACCCCATGACCGCGAACATTGCGATTGCAGAATCGAAACGATGGCCTAAGTCGAGAGTTCGGAGATCCTGCCGGATGAGGGAAATCTCTCGGTCCCCAACTTTGCTTTTCGCGATCGCCAGCATCTCCTCAGATAGGTCGACGCCAGTGATCTCATAGCCCATATCATTCAGTATTAAAGCATGTGAACCCGTCCCACACCCCACATCAAGGAGGGATTTTACCGGTTTACCGGCAAACCTTTTCATTATCTGGTCAACAAACTGGCATTCCTCACTATAGTTCTTATTCTCATAGATGGAATCATAGAAACGAGCATATTCCTTAAAAACAACTGGCTCTTTGGCGCTCATAGGCTTTTTATTACCCCTTCCACGGCATCACAGACTTCATTTATTTGGCTTTCGGTGAGGGTTAGTCCGCTGGGCAGGTAGAAACCCTGTCGGGCGAGGCGATCCGCGACCGGATACTTTTCATTTTGAAAAAGGTCCATACGCTGAAATACCGGCTGTTCATGCATGCCTAGAAAGAAAGGACCGGTGGCCACGCCCTTCTGAGCAAGTAATTGTGCCATTCGCGTTGCATCGATTCCCAACTTCGGGTCTAGCTCGATGGCGTACATCCAGTAGACGCTCCACGCCCATGGTTTCTCGGTCGGGGTCTTAATCCCTTTTACTTTAGAGAGCCGGGCGGTATAGAGGGCGGCATTGCGCCGTTTGATTTCAATAAAGCGGTCTATCTGTTCCAATTGCGCTACACCGATGGCCGCCTGCAGGTTGGTCATACGGAAGTTATAGCCCAATTCATTGTGATAAAAACGGTGTTCGGGAATGGAAAACAGATCCCGGTAACTGCGGGCGCGCTCCGCGGCGGCGGGATCATCCGTGATAACCATGCCGCCCTCGCCGGTAGTGATAATATTATTGGCGTTGAAACTGAAAGATCCAACATTCCCAATACTACCGGCCTTGCGGTTTTTGTACATGGCGCCATGGACCTCCGCGGCGTCTTCAATAACCTTGAGGTTATGACGCCGGGCGATATCCAGCACCGGATCCATATCTACAGGGTGGCCGTAAATGTGAACCGGCATAATAGCCCGTGTACGGTAGTTAATTTTCGCTTCTATCCGGCTGGTATCCATGTTCCACGTATCGGGTTCTGAATCTACAAGTACTGGCGTCGCGCCCAGCCTGATAGCGGCAATTGCGCAGGAGACGACGGTGAAACTGGGCATGATTACTTCATCGTCCTGCCCGACCCCGATCGCGGCCAGTCCAACTTCTAGTGCGGCGGTGCCATTGCTGACGGCGATGCCGTGTTTTACTCCGCAATAGGCGGCAAATTCATCTTCCAGTCTCTTGACGAACGGGCCATCGGACGATACCCAGCCGGTATCAATACACTCGGCGAGGTATTTCTTTTCATTGCCGTCCATCAAAGGTTCATAAACCGGTATCATTATTATCCTTCAGTGATCTCTGGATGGGTTCATTATAATCGGACATGATTATGGTGACAAGAAGAAGGTATTAATAGTGACAATACCCTCAGGGCATACGACATCGCTGACGGTCTATCAATGCTTTAAGGATTCCTGAGGCATTCATCGTGGTTGTCAACGTTACGCATGACAAAAGTATCACTACGCCGTTCATAAGTCATACGGTACTTAACATCGACGTAGGCTTCAAAAAACCCCTGGAGCTCTCTCTACCGGATGACTACGTAGCCCCGGATGCCGGAAATCAGCATCAAGAAGCCCCATGGCTTTATCTACCTTACGTTGTATTGCTGCGGGTAATTGCCCGTACTGACGAACAAACTGGTCTGTAAGCTGAATGGGCATTAGCCGACGCTCTCGTTCGCTTTACCGGATTTCTTCCCGGTCTGTTTATGAAGGAAGGCCACGGCATTCTTGGCATTAGGGAAGTCATG
>JANYKH010000315.1 GCA_025358235.1 Chloroflexota bacterium | reverse complement strand
TTAAAAACTCAGGGGCTGGCGGCCACTGTTTCCAGCGGTGCAGTCTGCCCGACTTTTTCGATCCTGACGGCGCAGACCTTAAACTCCGGGATTTTGGCAACGGGGTCGTAAGCCGGGTTGGTCAGGCGGTTAATGGGCGTTTCAGAAAAATGGAAAGTAGTAGAGACCACACCGGCGGGGGATTTATCCGTAACCAGGACTTTGGCGGTAACCTCACCCCGGCGGGTTATCATGCGGACTTTTTCGCCGCTGACAATACCCAGATTAAGGGCATCAGCCGGGTTAATTTCCACAAATTCCTCGTTTTTGAAAGCCCTCAGCCCTCTGACCTTGCGGGTCATGGTGCCGGTGTGGTAATGGAATAAAGAGCGGTCGTTGGTGAGGATAAAAGGGTATTCCTCATCGGTTATTTCCGCGGACACGCGGTATTTCAGAGGAACAAAGCGCCCTTTGCCGCGGGTAAATTTCTCAGTGTGGAGGATGGGTGTACCGGGATGTTCGGGGGTGGGGCACGGCCACTGGAGGCTGCCAAGTTGGTCCAGACGGGCGAAGGAGATACCCGCGTAGCTGGGGGTGATGGCCGCGATTTCATCGAATATCTGAGAAGCATCCCGAAAATCAAAGCCCTTCGCGCCCATGCGCCGGGCAATTTCAGCGGTAATTTGCCAATCCGCCTTAGTATCGCCAACCGGTTCGATGGCCTTACGCACACGCTGGACACGGCGTTCGGTGTTGGTGAAAGTACCTTCTTTTTCGGCGAATGAAGCCGCGGGCAGTACCACATGGGCGAGCTTGGCGGAATCAGAAAGGAAAATGTCCTGCACCACGAGCAAGTCAAGCCCTTCCATGGCTTTTTCAACATGGCTGACATCAGCGTCAGTCAGAACGGGGTTTTCACCCATGAGGTACATGGCTTTGATTTTGCCCTCGAGCATCATTGGTACCATTTCGGTGATGGTCTTGCCCGGCACCGGGTTAAGTTCACACTGCCAAGCCGATTCAAACTTGCGGCGCGCGGTCTCATCAGCCACCGACTGATAGCCGGTGAAGACGTTGGGTAAGCAGCCGACATCGCAAGCGCCCTGGACGTTGTTCTGCCCGCGCAGGGGATTAACCCCACTCGAAGGCTTGCCGATATTGCCGGTCAGCATGGCCAGGTTAGCGACCGCCATGACGTTGTCTGTGCCGTGGGTATGCTGGGTAATGCCCATGGCATAGAGAATGGCGGCCGGTTTATTGGTGACATACATGCGGGCCGCTTTCGCGATCATATCAGCCGGGACGCCGGTAATGCTCTCTACGGAGTCCAGAGGGAACGCGGTGAGAGAATCCTTGAAAGCTTCAAAATCTTCACAACGCCGGTTAATAAAGTCCAAGTCAGCCATGCCCTCGTCGACGATAACTTTCATCATGCCCATCAGCAGGGGCACGTCGGTGCCCGGCTTCTGTTGGAGCCAGACATCCGCGATGCGGACTAATTCGATTTCCCTCGGGTTAGCCACTATCAGTTTCGCGCCTTTACGGACCGCCTGGCGTACCTGCATGCCGATGACAGGATGGGACACGGTAGTGTTGCTGCCGATCGAGAAAATGCAGGCTGAATTCAATAACTCGCTTATCGAGTTTGTCATGGCCCCGCTGCCGAAGGAAGTGGCCAGACCGGCCACTGTGGGGCTATGTCAAAGTCGTGCACAGTGATCCACGTTGTTAGTGTGCAACACCGCCCGCGCGAACTTCTGGATGACGTAGTTATCTTCGTTCGTGCTTTTCGCTGAGGCCAAAACGGCGATTTCATCGCCTGTAAACCCGGCCAGCTTTTGGGCTACATAATTAAGGGCTTCATCCCAGGTAGCTTCTTCCAAAACGCCGTTCTTTCTGATCAACGGTTTGGTGAGCCTTTCCGGGGAATGGACGAATTCTTTAATGCCGAACCGGCCCTTGACGCAGAGACGGGACTTATTCGCCTTGCCTTCTTTATCGCCGCGGACGCTGACGATCCGGCCATCCTTGATGCCGAGATACATCTCACAGCCTACGCCGCAGTAAGGGCAGGTAGTTTTGACTTCAGAATCCGGGCGGGACATATCTTTGGGGGCCAATGCACCTACTGGGCAGCGCACCATACACTCGCCGCAGGACTTGCAGATGGATTCCATCAGGGGCTTGTCCCCGAGGGTCGCCACCTTCATCTGGGAGCCTCTGTAGGCCATATCTATGGCGCCGACGCCCGTGATTTCGTTGCAGGCGCGGACGCAGCGGGCGCAGAGGATGCATTTGTTCCTATCAAGGACAAAGAAGGGGTTGCTGGTATCCACGGGGTATTCGCGGGGATTGTGGGGGAGGCGCATTTCATGGAAATCAAGGTATTCCGCCACTTTTTGTAGTTCGCAGTCGCCGTTAGAGGGGCAAAGCGCACAACGATCGGTAACGCCGACGCTGCGCAGGCAGATATCGTTAGGGCCGCATTTTTTCCGGCGGTCGCAGGTGAGACATTCGCAGGGATGGTTGGAAAGCAGTAGTTCCAGGGCGGTGCGGCGCACGTTAAGCAGATCCGGGGAGTTGGTTTTTACGACCATGCCATCGGTGGCTGGGGTAGTGCAGGCAATAGGCATGCCGCGCATCTTTTCAATTTCCACGACGCACAGGCGGCAGCCGCCGTAAGGCTCGAGGTCTTCAAAATAGCAAAGCGTGGGAATATAAATTCCGACCGATTTAGCCGCCTCGAGTACGGTGGCGCCCGAAGCCACTTCAACTGTCTTTCCGTCTATTGTTAAGGTAATTTTATCCATTTAAGTCTCTTTATCTTCCGGGCCAGGTTTACCGGCAGTCACCGGAATGGGCTCGGCGGGAACCTCGATCTGTTCGTTCTGGCCGGATACTTTTTTAACTGCGGCGAAATTGGCGGGGCAAACTTCCAGGCAGGTGCCGCACTTGATGCACTTCGCATCGTCGACGATATGAATCAGTCGTTTACCGCCACGAATCGCACCAGAGGGGCACTTGCGCAGGCAGATGCCGCAGCCCTGACACTTATCCGGTAGGATGCGGAACTGGGTGAGAGCGGTACAAACGTGGGCGGGGCACCTTTTTTCTAATATGTGAGCGTCATATTCATCGCGGTAGTAGCGCAGGGTGGTGAGGATAGGGTTGGGCGATGTTTGACCCAGCCCGCACAGGGAACCGGCTTTGATATCACGGGCCAAATTTTCCAGCAGAGTAATGTCCGCCGGTTCGCCTTTCCCGCCGGTGATTTTCTCCAACACGCCCAGCATATGCCTCGTGCCCTCGCGGCACATGACGCATTTACCGCATGACTCAGACTGAATGAAGGTCATGAAAAAGCGGGCGACATCCACCATGCAGTTGTCTTCATCCATGACCACCATGCCGCCGGAACCGATGATCGCGCCGGCTTTGGCCAGCGACTCATAATCTACAGTCAGGTCAAGCAGGCTTTCCGGAATACAGC
>JANYKH010000310.1 GCA_025358235.1 Chloroflexota bacterium | reverse complement strand
ATCACGCCGGGGATGCAGCAGCTATCGAAACCGGCTCTTTCACATATTTCCGGCCGGTCAAATAATTTGAAGAAACGCCGAACCTTCTGGTCGCCGATCTGCAAAACGTTGTCTTTTGAGCCAAGGCCCACGGGCTTATGGAGCAGGAAAATAACCTTTTTGACGCCAGGCGGAAAACCGTGATTTTCCAGCAGATTAATTGCTTCGTCAATAGTGGCGTTGGAAACTACATAATGGATATTGGTTATAACTCCGGCAGAGAGTAGCGTGTCAATGGCTTTGGCGGTGTAGGGAGTCCGGTACCAGCTCACGGCGGCGGCTCCGCAGTATTTTTTAATAAGACGGGCTTTTTCCGGCGTTAGGCCAAAACCGGAGGTCGTCATATTAGGGACGATGTCGTTTTCACGGCAGCATACCAGAATTCTTTCAAAATCTTCATGCATTTCCGGGTCGCCGCGTCCACCGAGGGCGAACTGGAAGACGTGTCCGGCGCACTCTGATGCGATTCGGCGGAAGTTTTCAAAAGACATGTTTTCCTGGTGTTTATTGAGGCCGTCCTGGTAGCACTGAACCCCTGCGGCAAGACATAACCCGCTGGCGCCGTGGAGGCAGTGCCCCATGATGCCCACATCGAGAAGGTGGGGGAATGAGGCCATAAAAGGATCTTCTCCTGACGGTTTGCCTTCAGTATCATAGGTGTCCGTGCGGAAGTAAAAGCCCGTCTCAGGGGCGAAGCTCGCCGCAAACCGGAATCCGGGATCCCAAATCGTCTTCATGAAGTTTATTTAGTTCCCTGCCTGAACTGAGTCAGCAGTGGCTTTTTTGCGGGCTTTCACGAAATACACGACAACGACGCCGATGAAGACCGCGGCACCGAGGAAATACCCAAGAAAATCACCCTGAGGCAGGTTCCTGGTAAGCATCAAAACAATTGCACCCAGCAGTCCGGTCATGACGCCGCCGATGCCCAGGTAGATGTGATGGTTTTTAACTGAGTTATCTTTTTTTACCAGTTTGAAGATATCCCTGGAAATAACGCGGGTGGCCATGAAAGGCATACTTTTCTTGCCGTCGCTCAAGGTTTTGACCAGAGAAATAGCAAGCGCGATGGAAACGAGAACTTTATCCGAACTGTTATTGCGCGTGAGGAAGTTGGACAGGGCAAGTCCAACTCCAACCATGCCGATATAGACGGGGAGAGCGTTGACCGCGCACTCCGACCAATTGCTTTTCAAACCGGGGACCACTGATGCAAAACTCTTAAATACAGGGCCGATGCCTTCTTTGCGGATGCGCTGCACTAAAGGAATGCCTACCTTAAAAACAATTAAAGCGTATAACGACCGGGCTACCCAGTTGTTATAAGCCGCGGTAACCAGGATTAAAACTCCGATAATAGGCGTCAAAAAATTGATTACGCCACGCAGCGCCGGATATTTGACGGCAAGTCCGATTGGTTCCCAGATGGCCAGCAGCAGCCAGCCCACGCCGATTATCAGGGCCAACCACCAATATTTTTTCAGAAGCAGCGGGATGCTTTTTGCAGAATTTTTAATGGCGGTTCCCATCATCGAGGCAGTGGATTTTGGATCACCTGTGCCGGCTTCAGCCAGGGCTTCGCGGCGGCGGGCAACCTCGGCTTCTCTGGGTTTAATCTTTGGTGGAGCGATAGCCGCGGACGGTGGGCGGGGAGGCGCGCTGATCGTATTCGAGAGCGGTTTAGCCCCAGGGGGAAGAGGGGGACGGGGGGGTGCAATAATTGGGTTGGCGGGCCGGCGTACCGGCAGAGACGGAGGAGTGTTAATAAAATTCTCAGCTGTCATAATCCACCTACCTCAACTGGAATTTGCTTATTCAATTGCCCCGGCCTTTTGCGAATTCTAGGCCCGCAAGATGCCTGAAGAGTTTCAAGTTGGACTATTTATCGAGAAAATTGTGATTAATGAGTAATTATTGTTTCGGAATAGTCTAACCTGCTTCGTCAAAAGTTTAGCCAACTGAGTATATCAGACAATAGTACTATTGACAATATGCAAAATAAATAAAATATGTCGATATTTTGGCTGAAGTTTTGTTGCAGAAAATATGAATGCTAAGGCTTCGTAATGATTTCTTTGTAAACCCCGCGTGAGGTTATTTTTAGCAAACCGGACATTCTTCCCTGTTCAAATTTGCGCTTCATGTTGGCGTGATGTTTCGCCATATCCGCTTCCAGATTATCCGATTCGAATTCATAGACCGCCAGAAATTTTCCTTTACCGGGAACGGGTTCAGTCAATTCGTAACGGGTGGCTTTATAAAAGCAGGGTGTTTCCAAAACGTCCGGAAGATGAAAATTATTATACCAATCGTGGAATTGTTTCTCCTGTTCCGGGTTCGTGCAATCACCTTCTACTTCGATGATGAATTTTGCCATGTGAACTCCTTTCTTAAAGTTTGATATTAAGGGATTTAATGCAAAATCGTCAATATTCGATTTTCGCCAGTTGGGCAGGTGTTTTGCCTCCCAGATAATCCGGATGGTCAAAATAGTTGTAATAATTCAGCCACCCATTTAGAAAATCATTCACCGAGCCCATGCTTTTAAGGTCATTGATGAAACGTGTGCGGGATTCGAAGGTCGAATGGAGGCGTGCCGTCTCAACGGAAACCGTTTTATTTATCTCAAAGGAATTGCGTGGGAGAACAAAAGCGCGATCGAACTCGGTGAGTCTTTCTGAAAGAACTGTTTCAGGCAGTTTACCGGCCTTTTTAAAAGCTTTTTCTAAAAATTCCCGGAGAGCGGCCGTATTACGGTTGGCCGTGGCTGCGGATGCCAGCAAAAAATGGGTCTCGATGTCAACGATATCCCAGACACAAACCCGGGTCCCCAAAAATTCCAGAGACGTTTCATCAAAAAACCATGTTTTGCCCACAGCGGGTCGATGCTTTTCTGCGTCCTTCGAATAGGAGCGGCTGTATTTATCAATCCATTTGTAGACAGAAGAAAATGAAGGGTAGTTATTGTAATTAGACTGAAGCCGGCGGCAAATTGAAGGGATGCTAACTCCCTGGTAATACATGCAAAGAGCCAGGTGCACCTGGGAACTGGGGGTTTTCATGCCGAACCGAGCAGTGTTTTCCATGAAGCGCCGGCCGCAACTCCGGCATTCCCACCTTTGAACGCCCTTCACCTGCCCCACCTTTACCAGACGGTCTGAACGGCAAATTTTGCAGGTCAATTTTTCTTGACTTACCGTCAACATTCACCCCTTGTCGCGAGACCGTTTTAGATTCGCTGGAATTATATCACCACATCATACCGGTTAATACTAATTAATATATCATACACAAAAACAGAAAAGGAGGCAGACATGAATGCTTATTGATCAGACCATATACGAATGATAAACTCCGGGCGAACCCTGCTGAAAGATGGCAGGGGAAGGGAGGATTTATGAAAAAGATATTTCCTGTGGGCCTGACCGTTTTACTGCTGTTATTCACCGTCCTCGGCTGCACATCTCCCAGCCCGACGTCAACCGCCGCTCCGAAAACGACATCGGTCGCTCCCGTCACCACCACAACCACCAATCCTGTAACCACCACCGCTGTCCCGGCGACGACCACGGCCGCCCCCAAGCCGACGACCACTGCCGCTCCGGCACAGGTATTTAACTGGAAAATGCAATCTTACGTAGCACCGGGCAACAGTCAGTGGGATTTCCTGGTGCAATTCGTAAAGAGCGTCAAAGAAAAGACCAACGGTGGAGTTAATATTACACTTTACGCATCCGGCTCGATAGTGGGCGGCACGGATTTATCCAAAGCGCTGACCCAGGGTGTCTTTGAATCGGCTCACACGGCCCTGGGGTATGATGTCGGCTGGATTCCGGAAGCCTACATCGCACAGGGATTACCTTTTGAATTTAATGACCTCGCTCAGGCTAGCGATTTCTGGTACAACTATCAGAATGGTGCCGCCTGGAAAATTATTACTGATGCCTATGCTTCAAAAGGGATTGTTTTGTTAAGCGATCCGTTGTTCGTAAACCCAGTGCTATACATGACCAAGTTTCCGGTTACCTCTCTTGATGATTTTAAAGGTAAGAAGATTCGGTCGTCACCTACCTGGGCCGCGGCTATCACCGGCATCGGCGGGTCACAGGTTAATATCGCCATGACGGAGACCTACACCGCCTTGCAGACCAAGGTGATTGACGGCGTGCTGATGAACCTTTCCACCCTTGAAGATTTCAAGTTAAAAGAAGTTGTAAGTTACATCGTGATGCCGCAACTCCTATATCCGGGCGGCAGTTTTGCCCTCGAATTCAGCCCGGCTGAATGGAACAAGCTCCCGGATAACTTTAAAACTGCTATTCAAAGCGCCTCCACTGAAACAACCAACAACTTGCTGGTGCCCGACTCAATGAAAGCGTACAACGCATACCTGGACACGGCGACGAAAGCCGGAATTAAAATTGTAAATCTCCCTGATTCACAATTGGATGCCCTGCGAAATTCCACGGTAGCGGCATGGAATCAGGCTGGAAACGCTTCGCCCCAGGCAGGGCAGATAATGCAACTTCTCAAGACCTATTTAACCAGCAAAGGCCTTAAATATCCCGGCAGTTAGGATTCTATTAATTCACGTATTGGAAGGGGGGAGGGGTTCTTTAACCCTTCCCCCTGACTTTAAGCCCGCGCGAACGACCTTAGTGGGCATTTTGTGCCCGAAATCAATGGATTGCGAGGATAAAAGTGATAAAAGAAGATAAAGTTCAGGTTAAAGACGGCATGATGTTTTACCGGAGTGCGGGACAAGGCCAGCCTCTGGTGCTGGTTCACGCGATAGGATTATCCTCTGAGCTATGGCTGCCGGTCATGGAGCAGCTAGCCCGAAATTACTCTGTATATGCCATCGACCTGATAGGGCATGGCGAATCAGACAAGCCGGACAAGAAATATTCGATAGAGGACCATACAAAGAGCATTTTGGAATTTATGGGGAAATTGGGAATAAAAAAGGCGTCCGTAATAGGCAGCTCTATCGGGGCTGTCATTGCTGTAGAGATGAGTACTTCCGCGCCGGAAAAGGTATT
>JANYKH010000251.1 GCA_025358235.1 Chloroflexota bacterium | reverse complement strand
ACCATCGGAACGCCGGTTCGCTTGGAGATAAAGGGGACCGTGCGGCTGGCGCGGGGATTTAACTCGATTACGTAAATCTTGGAGCCTTCACCGGGGTAGCGGGTGATGATATATTGAATATTCATCAGGCCCCGGATATTCAGGGAAAGGCCTATTTTAGTGGAATATTCGATCAATGTCTGCTGTTCGTAGGGCGTCAGGTTGATGCCGGGATAGACGGTCATCGCGTCACCGCTGTGGACGCCCGCCCGCTCGATGTGCTCCATGATGCCAGGAATCAGCACTTCATGGCCGTCGCATATGCCATCTACTTCCACTTCCTTGCCCATCATGTATTTATCAATCAGGACGGGCTTACCGGTCTGAAGTTCCATGGCCAGGGCCATATAACGCACCAGTTCGGTGGCGTTATAGCAAATCTCCATCGCGCGGCCGCCCAGCACGTAACTGGGGCGGATCAATACGGGGTAACCGATCATTTCCGCGACTTTCAGCCCTTCCTCGAGGGTTTTCACCCCCGAGCCGGGAGGCTGGGGAATGCCCAAACCCGCCAGGTGATTTTCAAAGCGCGGGCGATTTTCCGCGAGGTCAATTGTCTCCGCGCTGGACCCGATCAGCGGCATCCCGTTGCGGGTAAGCGGCTCGGCCAGGTTAATAGCCGTCATACCGCCGAACTGGACAATGCAGGGAGGCACCTTGCCGTTGCAAGTTTCATTTTCAACAATGTCGCGGACGCTCTCTTCATCGAGAGATTCGAAATAAAGCCGGCTGCTGGTATCGAAGTCAGTCGATACAGTCTCCGGGTTAGAGTTGATCATGATGGACTGATAGCCGGCTTCCTGCAGTGCCCAGGCTGCATGCACGGAGCAGTAGTCAAACTCGATGCCCTGACCGATTCTGATAGGGCCGCTGCCGATGACGATAGCCTTGTTGACCGGCTCGGCGATGGCTTCGTTTTCCTGTTCATAAGTGCTGTAAAAATAAGGTGTAGCCGCATCGAATTCCGCCGCGCAGGTGTCCACCATCTTGTAAACGGGTTTAATATTCCAATCGTGCCGGAGTTGGCGCACCTGTTCGGTCAACCTGTCCGCCAGGGTGCCAATCATTTCGTCTGTAAAACCCATCCGCTTGGCGCGCCGGAGCAATTCCGGAGTAAGAGTGTCAGACAGAAGTTCCTTTTCCATGGCAATGATGTTGCGCATCTTGTCCAGAAACCAGAAGTCGATTTTGGTCTTTTCAAAGATGTCCTCTGTCCTGACACCACGACGCAGAGCAGCCATGACCGCCCAAAGTCGCAGATCGTTGGGATAGAGAGGGAAATCCTCGACGGTTTTACCGTTTTCCCAGGCCGTTTCTTCCCATAGCAGCGTTTTCTTGCCGAACTCGAGGGAGCGTACGGCTTTGTTCAACGCAGCTTCAAATGTGCGATCGATTGCCATAACTTCGCCGGTGGCTTTCATCTGAGTGCCGATGACGCGGTCACCCATGGCGAATTTATCGAAAGGCCAGCGGGGAATCTTGACGACGATGTAGTCCAGTGCAGGCTCAAAGGAAGCCATGGTCTTGCCGGTAACGGCGTTGGGAATTTCATCCAGCCGCTTGCCGACGGCGATCTTGCCCGCCACGCGCGCGATGGGGTAGCCGGTAGCCTTGCTGGCCAAGGCGGAGGAGCGGCTGACGCGAGGGTTAACCTCGATTATGTAATACTGCTCGCTGACCGGGTCCAGAGCCATCTGAATGTTGCATCCACCCTCAATTCCCAGGGCGCGGATAATCTTCAGGCTGGCGGTGCGAAGCATCTGGTATTCTTTGTTGGTCAGGGTCTGAGTAGGGGCCACCACGATGCTGTCCCCGGTATGAACTCCCATGGGATCCAGGTTTTCCATGTTGCAGACGGTGATACAGTTATCCGCGGCATCACGCATCACTTCGTATTCAATTTCTTTCCAGCCGCCAACCCACCGCTCCACCAGGACCTTATGTACGGGGCTGTTAGCAAGGCCATTAGCCAGTTGCAACTCGAAGTCTTTCCAGTTGTAGGCAACGCCGCCACCAGTGCCACCCAGGGTGTAAAAGGGGCGGACGATGAGGGGCAAGCCCATGTCTTTGGCAATTTGCATGCCCTCTTCCTGGTTGCTGGCGGTACCGCTTTCCAGCATGGGTTCACCGATACTGGTCAAAAGTTTCTTAAACAAATCACGGTTTGAGGCGGTCCGGATGGTTTCAATGGGCGTGCCCAGTGTACGCACGGCGTACTTTTCGAGCACGCCGGAATCAGCCAGTTCAACAGCGAGGTTAAGACCGACCTGGCCGCCGAGAGTAGGCAAAAGACCGTCCGGTCTTTCCCGCTCGATAATTTTGGTCAGCGTTTCGGCGGTTAGCGGCTCGATATAGATAATATCCGCGATACCTTCATCCGTCATAATCGTGGCCGGATTTGAGTTGACCAGCACTGAGGTAACGCCCTCTTCACGCATAGCTTTGCAAGCCTGCGTGCCGGCGTAGTCAAACTCCGCGGCCTGGCCGATGATAATTGGTCCCGAACCGATGATGAGTACTTTAGAGGGTTTCAAAATACTTTTTTTCTCCTCTGTCATTGCGAGTGTTGTAAGACTCCGTCAGCACTTAACCGGGTGCTTTTTCAGGCTGTCCATAAACCGGTCAAAAAGGTAAATATTATCGAGCGGACCGGGTGAGGCTTCAGAGTGATATTGTATTGAGAATATCGGCAGTTCTTTGTGCCGCAGTCCCTCAACTGTGCCGTCGTTCAAATTTATGTGAGTTACTTCAAGCCCGTTCTTTAGAGTGTCAGGGTCTACGGCATACCCATGGTTCTGCGCCGTGATGTGAATGCGTCCGGAAGCCAGTTCCCTGACGGGATGGTTGGCGCCCCGGTGCCCAAATTTGAGCTTAAAAGTCTTCGCTCCGAAGGCGCGCGCAATGACCTGGTTGCCTAGGCAGATGCCCATAATGGGCTTGTAGTCAACGATTTCTTTCACGGTATCCACCACATAGTCCAGAAGTTCGGGGTTGCCGGGGCCGGGGGAGAGCAAAACACCATCCGGCTTTAATGCTTTGATCTGTGCCGCGGTAGTGCTGCAGGGAACGGTGGTAATACGGCAGCCCTTGCTGCGAATGATGCGCAGGATGCTGTATTTCAGGCCGCAATCCAGTGCGACGATATGAGGCATACGGTCATTACAACCTTCAGCTTCCCATTGGTATTGGAGTTTGGTGCTGACCTCTTTGACGAAGTCGATTGACCCGTAGTTGGGACTTTGTTTAAGGACGGCCAGCGCCTCCGCGGAAGTCTTTTCTACCGCGATAATGCCCATCATCACGCCGGCAGAGCGCAACTTGCGGGTAAGGGCCCGCGTATCAAGGCCCCAAATCCCGGGTATACCGCCCCGGTTAAGATAACCGTTCAGCGTTTCCTTGTTTAGATAGTGGCTCGGCTCCTCACATTGTTCCCTTACCACAAAGCCGCGGACCTGAATCCGCGCAGATTCAAAATCTTCTTCATTGGTGCCGTAGTTGCCGATCAAGGGATAGGTGGGCACGACGATCTGTCCCGCGTATGAGGGATCAGTTAGCATTTCCTGATACCCGGCCATGCTCGTGTTAAAGACCACTTCTCCGATACAATCGCAATCAGCGCCGAATGATAGCCCCTCATAAGATGACCCGTCTTCCAGGACGAGAACTGCCTTTTTTGCCATATAAGACTACCTCAGGTTTAGATTAAACTCGGCTTGTTTGCCACGCCGGCGGCTTCTTTGCCGCGAGCGATAATAATATCATCTTGGTAAACCACTTTGCCGCCAAAAACTGTAACCATTACTTTACCTTTCAGGCGGGTGCCTTCAAGGGGGGAGTTTTTTCCTTTAGAAGCGAATTTGCTGACATCAACTACCCATTCGCGGTCGATATCGATCAGGACAACGTCTCCATTTGACCCGGGTTTCAGGTTACCCAGGTCCGGCTTACGTAGTATCCGAGCAGGGCCGCAAGTCATGGCGGCGATAAGTCTGCCCAAACCCAGCGTCCCGGAGTGAACGAGGCCCATTAAGGAACCGAGAGCTGTCTCAAACCCGCTGATACCAAAAGCAGCATGGGCGAAATCGGTGGTCTTGTCTTCTTTAGTATGCGGCGCGTGATCCGTAGCCACTGCATCGATAACGCCTTCGCGCAATCCTCTCACTACAGCTTGAACATCACTGCGAGTGCGCAGGGGAGGGTTAACCTTCGCCGTCGTGCCGAAAGTTAGTACTTTTTCTTCGGTCATGGTGAGGTGGTGAGGCGTAGCTTCCGCGGTCACTTTGACGCCGCGCGCTTTAGCCCGCCGCACGAGGTCAACCGACCCCTCCGTGCTGACATGAGCAATGTGGATATGGCTGCCGGTGAGTTCAGCCAGGGATAAATCCCGGGCAACCATAATATCTTCCGCGGCGGCGGGAGCGCCGCCTATGTGAAGCCTATGCGATATTTCGCCCTCGTTCATATAACCTTTTTCAGTCAGGGAGAGGTCTTCACAATGATCAATTACCGGCACCCCTGCCCAACGAGCTGCTTCAAGTGCAGCGCGCATAATACTCGATTTCATCACCGGCCTGCCGTCATCGCTGAAAGCTACCGCCCCGGCATGGGCCAATCTCGCAAAGTCCGTTAACACCTCGCCTTTCTCTCCCTTGGTCACGCAGGCGATTGGCAGGACCCTTACCAGGCCTTCTTTCAAGGCTACCGTCTTTACATAATCCAATTGCAGTTCATCATCGATGGGAGGATTTGTATTAGGCATGCAGCAAACGGTGGTAAAACCACCCCGCGCCGCCGCCCGTGTTCCGGTGACAATAGTCTCTTTGTTTTCATAACCGGGGTCTCTGAGATGAGCGTGCAGGTCAATAAACCCGGGGCAGACAATCATTCCTCGGGCGTCAATAACGTCCGAATCGCCGCCGAAATCATGATTTAACCCGGCGCTGACGATCTTGCCGTCAGTTATCACCACATCACCGATGCGGTCCATATTCTGTCCGGGGTCAATAATCCGCCCCCCGCGTATGATGAGCGACGCCATCAGCCTTCCACCTTGCCGGTATAGTGACTGGGTTTAAAACCGCGTGTTTTGGCCTCAGATTCGTTGCCGAAAATGATCAGGTTTTCGGGTTTAATTTCCTTTATCCAGTGGCTGTTGGAGTCATGATATTTCTTGGTATCGGTACGACCTTCATGCCACTCAGAACTGGCAATGAAGGGCGGTCTAACTTCATGTTCACAATAGACGCAACGCAGAATTAAGGGTTCCATTTTAATGATTGAGAATTCATGCGCTAAATATTTTTCCGATTCCTGAGAGGTGACGCACATTGCGTTGGGGCATTTTACGCTATCCCCGGTATAAACAGGGTAGTCCCGGTGCTGATAAAGAGAGTCCGCTTCTTCAGTAATTTTCGGCTGTTTAATACCCAGGAGATAGGTCAAGAGCGCCATTCTCACCGGCACCCCCCAGGCAGCCTGTTTAAAATACCCTGCCCGGCGATCGCCATCCATCTCCTGCGCCAGTTCGTTCACGCGGGGGAGGGGGTGCATCACCAGGGTTTTTTCAAATTCCTTGGCTTTCAACATTTTTTTATCAACGATGGGGTAAGAGCCTGAGCCGTTCGCTTTCATGCGTTCACGCTGCATGCGGGTGACGTACAGGGCATCCACGCTTTTTTCCAGTTCCACTTCCAGGCTGACGTCCGGCATCATAGCCAGCTGATGGGGGCTACGGGGAGTGACGTAGATTGCATCTAGCGGTAAAGTACCTTCCTCAACGGTTTGCAATCCCTCGCGCCTTTTTAATTCGCCCTTATATTCGGTGGTAAGTTTGCGGAGAACATATTCGGGGATTTCAAGGCCGGGGGCGGGTCGGAAATGTATCGTGGCGCCGAAGCGGGCCAGCGCATATGCAAGAGAGTGAATGGTGCGTCCGTATTTCAGATCGCCCCACAGGGCGATACGTAGACCGCGGATAGTATGCCGTTCTTGTTTCAGGGTAAAGAGATCACAAAGGGTTTGCGTGGGATGTTCGTGGCCGCCGTCACCGGCGTTAATCACGGGCTTTCCTGAGTAATCGGCGACAATTTTAGCGGCGCCTTCCCAGGGATGTCTGATAACAATAATGTCGGCGTAACTGCCGACCACGCGTGCCATATCCGCGATACTTTCGCCTTTAGCCATCGACGTGGCATTCACGTCTGAAGCGGTGATAACGCTGCCACCCAGCCGGAGCATGGCTGTTTCGAAGGATAGCCGGGTCCGTGTACTGGGTTCAAAGAAAAGGCTAGCCATGATCTTGCCCCGCGCTATTCCATATTGGCCGGGAATATCCGCCGCCATCTCACCGGCAATTTCAAACAGGTGGTTGATCTCTCCGTTAGAGAGATTATCAATGGTTATCAGGCTCCGAGGGGCTTCAGTCATTGTTCACTCCTCATCAACCCATTCTGAACAAGGTTCCGTATATCCTTAATGATGGCTACTTCATCAATGGAGTCATTCTCTACCAGGCGAACCTGGATATCTTCATCGCGGGCGCTGGGGATATTTTTACCGACATAGTCAGGACGGATGGGCATTTCACGATGGCCACGGTCAATTAGCACGGCCAGTTGGATCGTACGGGGACGGCCTACGTCCATCAGGGCATCCATAGCAGCGCGGGCGCTACGCCCGGTATAAAGCACATCGTCAACGAGAATCACCGCTTTGCCGTTAATGTCCGAAGGGATGCTGGTTCGTTCAACGATAGGCTGACTGCCGCCGTTGCGGTGGCGGTCGTCCCGGTAGCGGGAAATATCCAGCGCACCGACGGGAAGTTGGGCCTTTTCAAAACCGGCGATACTGGCGGCGAGGCGGTTG
>JANYKH010000217.1 GCA_025358235.1 Chloroflexota bacterium | reverse complement strand
CCGGCCACCACCTTCCCTCCATCCAGGTACACGTTGACGGTGTACAGCACTATACCCTCATGGGCTCCAAGAACTCCGCGGATATCTGCCTTTCGTTGGACGCCTTGGCTGACCTTTTAAAAGGCAAAACAAAATACGTCGCGATCCTAAGCGATGACAGTGATTTTGCATCTCTCTTCACCTCTATTAAACAGGAAACTGAACTTGTGGGCTCTAAAGTCCCCTTTAAATGGTTTATGACGGACCGGGCTGATACCGTTTCACAGATGCTGACCGAATTTTTCCCCGCTGATTATATTCATATGATTCACACCCCCCCACCACCCAATTCATCCCAAAACACCATCGTAAAACCACTGCGTACCCCCCGGAAACGCCCCGTCTCCCCATCAACAATTCCAACCACTCTGCCCTCACAGCCCGTCAATCCGGCCGTTTCAGTAGAACGGGAGATTGCTAAAACCATAGTTCAGGATATCAAAGTCGGCCCTTTCAAAAGCTCTGACTGCCGCAAGATAATCGCCAAGAAATTCCCCAATCACCCCCTCGGCCAAGCTGATAGTGCCGCGTTCGGCACGCAATTCGCCAAGCTGATCTGGCCCATATTGCAGGAATGGGGCGCCCAATTACCCAACCCTAACCGTAAACCCCGCAAATATGAAATGACTGAAGTCGCTAAACAGAAAGTTGGGGCTGCATAACGAGCCCGATTACCGGTCGCGAAACAGGCAAACCCGTGAACCTTCGCGGGCACGATCATTCACCAAACAGGGAGAACCAATAGGCATGAAAATATCCTACATTAATAAGGCTGCGGAACTTGAAGCGCTATTATTCAGCTACGAAGAGCGCGGCATATTTATCATCGCCATGGATATTGAGGCGGAATCAAACTTACACGCCTACGGGGAGCGCCTGTGCCTGATCCAGATCTTTGACGGTGAAAACGCCGTGATTGTTGACCCACTGCGCATAGAACAGAACATCGTCAAGGCCCTTTTTGAGAACCGCCAAATCCTGAAAATAATGTATGATGCTTCCAGCGATATGTCTTTGCTGAAAAACGCCATGGACATCGAGGTAAAGTCCGTGCTGGACCTCAGACCGGCGGTTGAAATCCTGAATTACCCAAATAAAGACCTTCATTCCGTCATTGCCGCTGATCTGGGTATTACCCTGTTTAAAAAAGCGAAATTCCAGAAATTCAACTGGATAAGCCGTCCCATCCCGGAAGAGGCCATGGAATATGCCTTAAACGACGTTACCCATCTTTTCAGGCTGAAAGACATTATGCTGAAGCGCCTTCTTGAAACCGGTAACATGGATAAGTACATATTGAAAAACCTTCAAGTCCAGAATAAAGACTACCTCAGAAATCCGGAAGACAAGTACCGTAAAATGACCGGCTACACCCGCCTCCCACCCCACCAGCAGGCCACCCTTCGCCGGGCCTTCGATGTGCGGGAAAAATACGCCAAAAAGTTGAATATGCCGGCTGACTATATCATCAATAAACGGGATCTGGTGGGCCTGGTGTGTGAGCCGGGTGCAATTGAGCGAATCAGGTTGCCTGTCAGACTTGGCCCTGCTATTCAAGATATGAAAAATGAACTAAAAACGGCTCTGTTGCAAGGTTAATTTATATCCCTGTACCACGTGCCTAAATTGCTCTCCGGTGGACTTTACTTGAAAATCGAATCTTAGCAGACGAAACATTCTCCATTCCCAACCTCCAACGACGCCAAAGGTAGACAGGCAAACCCCCATGACATTTCTGTTTTACGAGTGTATAATCGCTCCATTAAGACTGATATTATCGCCCGTGCGTGATGATGGGCCGGGGAGAACCAAAATATGAATACCGAAGTTGGAATGAGTAATTCACAAGCTGTTGATGCCAATTCTTCGTTTTCTGAAAGCAAGTTTTCTCTCGATTTTCACACCCTCGTTGACAGCCTGAATGAAGGTATCTGGGTCATTGATAAAGACTCTGTGACGTCATTTGTTAACCCGCGCATGGCGGAAATGTTGGGCCTCACTGTCCATGAAATGGTGGGGAAGAATCTGTTTTCCATTTTAAAGGAACCTGCCGCCAATCGGGCTCGGAAAAGCATCGAGCGCCAAAAATCCAGTGGGAGTGAACAGCGCGAATTCACCTTTGAACGGAAAGATGGGAGTAAACTCCTCCTTAGTCTAAAAACGGGCCCTCTTTTCAATAACGGCGAATATACCGGGGCCATCGCTGCCGTCCAGAACATCACCTCCGCCAAAACTGCCGAAGAAGAGCTTGTTAAAAGCGAACAACGTCACCGGGCAATTTTGCGCACCGCCATGGATGGCTATTGGACTGCAGACTTGAACGGACGCCTCCTCGAAGTAAACCAGACGTATTGCCAGATGAGCGGGTATTCAGAGGAAGAATTACTCTCCATGAACGTTTCAGATGTCGAAGCCATAGAAATCGGCGACCTGGCAGCGCAACACATGAGCGAGATCAGGAAAATGGGGGAACATCGGTTTAATTCCAGGCACCGTCGTAAAGACAAC
>JANYKH010000163.1 GCA_025358235.1 Chloroflexota bacterium | reverse complement strand
GATACTCATCTTACCCTCAAAGGCGCTTTCCTGCCCCAGGTAGGACAGAAAGTTACCGCCGTATATAACCGCAATACCCTGATTGCGCAAACCATCACCATCCAGTCCGGCGCGGTAACTCCTCCCCCTGTCAACGCTACTTTGACTTCAGTTGCCGTCTCACCCGCTGCCCCCGCCGTATTATCGGTCGGCGCGGCCCAGCAATTTACCGCTACCGGCTATTATTCCAACAGCACCCAGGCAGACATTACCTCGCAGGTAACCTGGCTGGATTCAAATACCACCGTAGCCTCAATCACCACCGCGGGTTTAGCCACCGGCTTAACCGCTGGAGCAACCTTAATTAGTGCCTCATTCTCCGGCATCACGAGCGCCGCGGTTACCCTTACTGTTGCCGCGGTCCCCGTCGCCACCTTAACTTCAATTACCGTAACTCCGGCCACGGCAAATATCGCCACCGGTTTAACCCAGCAGTTTAACGCCGTCGCCGCTTATTCCAACGGCACCAGCCTGAACGTAAACTCCGTTGCCACCTGGGCCAGTTCTAATGTCACCGTGGCCGCAGTTTCCAATTCAGGTCTGGCAACCGGCGCTGCCGCCGGGACCACCGTCATTACCGCCTCCCTCTCCGGTCTTACCAGTGCCGGCGTCACCCTGACGGTTGTTACACCCACCCTTACCTCTATCACCGTAACCCCCGCCACCGCCTCGGTCCTTGTCGGTTTAACCCAGCAATATGATGCGGTTGCCGCCTACTCCAATGGCACTACCCAGAACGTAAATTCAACCGTAACCTGGGCCAGTTCCAACACCACCGTCGCCACCGTATCCAATACTGGTCTGGCGACCGGCGCTTCCGCGGGGACAACGGTCATCACCGCTTCCCTTTCCGGCATCACGAGCACCGGCGTAACCCTCACCGTTAATACTCCCACCCTCACTTCAATAACGGTCACCCCTGGTACACCGGTTAGCTTGCACATTGGCGCTGCGCAGCAGTTCGCGGCCACCGCCGCCTACAATAACGGCAACAACGTTAACGTCACCACCCAGGTCACCTGGGCCAGCTCCAACGTTACCGCCGCGAGTATCACTGCTGCTGGCCTGACGACCGGTTTAGCTGCGGGTACCACCTCGGTCACCGCGGCCATGTCCGGCCTCACCAGCGTGCCGGTAGCCGTAACCATCATCCCGTAGTCACACGCCTTAATATCGTCCGGGGGGCCATCTTTTGGTGGCCCCCCTTTTTTATGCCCGCATAATATCTTCTGCATTTGCCCTCCCCACACCCCGTATGGTAATTTTTCCCTATAACCAAATTCCCCGGAGGAAACCTAAATGGGCAAACGTATTCCCGTCCAGGTCACCGTTATCTCTCAGAAAGGCACTTGTGCCGCCGGCCACAAAGTCGGCGATAAATGGGTCCTGATCCGCAATACCCCATCCGGCCTCTGCATGGCCGCCCTCGCTGCCATCTGGCCTGAAGCTCGTGCTATCATGCTCGGCGGTAAATTTCCCTGGGCTAAAGAAGATGGTTCCATCACCATCGCTTGCGCCGATGCGGATAACCCCGTCGTCTTCGAACTGAAACCCCTCCCCCCCGTCGACGCCTAACCCCCCGCCCGCTTTAATCCTGCTCTAACTGCCGCTTCGGCGGACCGCCTCTGTCTGTCTTCTTTTATGCCTGACTTGCCCCAAAAACAAGCACCTATTTTCCACAATATAGGTACTATTACCGATTGCCCTCCATAACTCCCCGGTGCATACTAAAAAGTAGATTTTTATAGATTTATATAGTATTATATAAGTATGGTAGATGAAATTAATTCCCCTAAATTAATGAGTATTCACGAAGCCAGCCTTACCCTCGGCGTCTCTGAAGCCGCTCTCCGCCAGTGGACCGACGAAGGCAGGGTCAAGGCTTTTATTACCCCCGGCGGCCACCGACGCTACTCCGCAGAAGAACTGAAGAAGCTTTCCTCACCCCGCCAGAAGACCGCCGGCCTCAAGGATTTTGTCACCGGATTGGAAAGCAGCGTTGACGTCCACCGCGAGCTTGACCGGGCTTCAATGACCTCTCAGCCCTGGTTTATCGCTATGGCTAAAGAGGATCAGGACCGTCTCGCCCGTAACGGGCGGGAGATGCTTGCTCTGGTCAGCCGCTATGTGGCGGAACCGGCCAAGCGTGATGAAGCTATCGATCAGGCCCGCCAGAACGGAGCCTATCTGGGTGAAACTCTGGCCCGCGCCGGATTACCGCTTACCGATTCCTGTCAGGTTTTTATCGCTCACCGCGATCCCCTCATCCAGGTCGCCACCCGCCTCATTAAGCAAAAAGGACCCGCCAGCGAGCGCCTTTACGCCGTCGTTCCTCTGGTTGCACGTATTATGGATGAGGCCCTCCTTGGTCTCGTGGCCGCCCATCAGGAATTCAGTCTTAAGGAAGACAAAGGATAAAAATTATGATTTCATTAAGCAGACTGCTTTGCGATTATACCGGCCCCGGCGATCATCTCCGCTTTGAAAAACGGACTTCCCCCCGCCCCATCGTCGTCTGGAATTGCACTAAACGCTGCAACCTCCGCTGCGTCCACTGCTATGCCAGCGCTACCGGCGCCCCCTCCCCCGCGGAACTTGATACCAACGCCGGTAAGGCCCTTATCCGTTCCCTCGCGGCCTATGACGTGCCCGTTCTCCTCTTTTCCGGGGGCGAACCGCTTATGCGCCCGGATCTGTTTGAACTGGCCGGTTATGCCCGCGACCTCGGTCTCCGCCTCACCCTCTCCACCAACGGCACTTTGATCACCCCCGAAATCGCCCAAAAACTGAAGGATTTATCCTTTGCTGAGATCGGCATCAGCCTTGACGGCATCGGTGCTAAAAATGACACTTTCCGGGGTAAACAGGGCGCTTTTGCCGATACCCTCGCCGGTTACCGCGCCTGCACCGCCGCGGGCCTGCGTGTTTCCCTGCGACTGACCATGACCCGTTTCAACGTCGATGAAATACCCGGCATTTTCCAGCTCGTCGAAGATGAGAAAATCGACCGCATCTGCTTCTATCACCTGGCTTACTCCGGCCGAGCGGATGCTATCAAGGATACTGATCTTTCCGCGGCTCAGACCCGTGAAGCGATCGATCTTATCGCCCGGAAAACCGTGGAACTTTCCAACCGCGGTATCAAAAAAGAAATTCTTACGGTCGGCAACCATGCCGATGCAGTTCACCTTTACCTTGAAATGAAGAAGAAAGACCCCGCCCGCGCCGCTAAAATGCTTGATCTCATGCGGATCAACGGCGGCAACGCGGCCGGTATCAAGATCGGCGCGGTGGATGAACTGGGACAGGTGCATGCCGACCAGTTCTGGCGTCAGTATTCCTTCGGTAATGTCACCAAACGCCCGTTCGGGGAAATTTGGACGGATATTTCAGATCCCCTCATGTTCGGTCTGAAGAACCGCCGGACTCTGCTCAAGGGCAAATGCTCGAAGTGTAACTACATGGATATCTGCAACGGCAACCTGCGGGAACGCGCGGAAGCCGTCTCCGGTAATGTCTGGGGTGATGACCCCGCCTGCTACCTTACGGAGGCTGAAATCGCATCATGATGCAGCACCCTTCCCGCCCCGCGGTATCGGACCTGATTGTTCCCAAATTGAACCTGGTGGCCTGGGAGCTTACCCGCCGCTGCAACCTGCTTTGCGCTCACTGCCGCGCTTCCGCCGCAGACATGCAATACTCCGGGGAACTTTCCCTGGATGAATGCCGCCGCGTTATCGATGAGATCGCCGTGGTAGCTAACCCTATCCTCATTCTCACCGGCGGCGAGCCGCTCATGCGCCAGAACTTCTTCGATATCGCCTCCTATGCCGCGAAGAAAGGTCTGCGTGTCGTCCTCGGTACCAACGGCACCCTGCTCACGCCGGAAATTGCCCGCAAGTTGAAAGAGGTTCCCATTGCCCGCATCGGCATCAGTCTTGATTTTCCCACCGCCGCCCTCCAGGATAAATTCCGCGGCCAGTCCGGCGCTTTTGATGCCGCTATTAAAGGTATAGCCGCCGCCCGCGAGGCCGGCGTTGAAGTACAAATTAACAGCACCGTCTCACGCCTTAACGTGGATAAACTGGAAGATTTACTCGGTCTCGCGCTGGATATCGGCGCGGTGGCCTTTCATCCCTTTATGCTCGTGCCCACCGGGCGCGGCAAGGGACTCTGCGCGGAAGAACTG
>JANYKH010000162.1 GCA_025358235.1 Chloroflexota bacterium | reverse complement strand
CGAACAGAGCGGCAACCTGGAAGCTACTTTGAAACAACTGGCAGACTACATGGAAAAGGAGCAAACCAACTCCAGGAACCTGAAAAACGCCCTCCGCCTCCCCGCCATAACCGCAGTGATTGCGGTGATCGTAGGCTGCGTGCTTGTGGTCTTCGCCCTGCCGGCTTTTGCGGACCTCTACACCTCACTCGGCGTTGAATTACCCACCATAACCCGCGTCTTCCTTTCAATTGCGGGGTTTTTAAAACTGTACGCCGTCTGGGCGATATTGGCTGTCGTCATGTTTTCCGTGGCGGGATACTTCTATTTAAAAACCCCGGAAGGCAAATACCGGCTTGACCGATTCCAGTTGACCATTCCCCTTCTGGGCCGGGTAATTCACCTGAACGAACTGGCGCGCGCATGCCGGTGCATGTCACTACTGTACGGATCCGGCTTGCCGCTGACTGAGATTATGCCGATGGTTGTAAAATCAACCACCAACGCGGTTTTGGCGAAAGCGCTGGTGGCGGTT
Source organism: Chloroflexota bacterium (assembly GCA_025358235.1). Classification (GTDB taxonomy): domain Bacteria; phylum Chloroflexota; class Dehalococcoidia; order Dehalococcoidales; family RBG-16-60-22; genus JACPQH01. The sequence continues at coordinate 4,736 of JANYKH010000162.1, read as the reverse complement.
CAGGGAGAAATGGTCAAAGGCGAAGGTCTCTCCAAACCGATGTCCCGGCATACAATCTTTATGCCCATGATGGTACAGATGGTCAAGGTAGGCGAGGAAACCGGTAACCTGGATGAAACTTTGCTTTCCGTCGCCAAAAGCTATGAAACTGAAGCCGAAGACCGCACCAAGTCACTGGTCGCCATGATTCAGCCCACTATGACGTTGATTATCGGGTCCGTAATCGGCCTTATCGCCCTTTCCCTGACTTCCGCCATGTACTCCATCTACGGGCAGGGTTTTTAATCGGACCATCGGTTCACCAATGTGTGATAAGTTCTGGCAGGTGATTATATGAAAATTAGTAAGATAGGTTATGTCATTCTGGCGGCTGGTGTTATGGGCATTGCTTTTGCCAGCCTCGGCATGACTCATTCCCAGCAATCAACTGAAATTAATCAGCTTGATAAAGAGCGTTCTCTGGCGCAGATGAAACTTGACCGCATTCAACTGGACCCTCTTTATACCAAATTAAACAACCTCCTGGCCGCGGCTAAGGAGACTCAGCGCCTGACTGTGGAAACCACAAACTCCCTTATTACCCCGCTGGATAGCATCACTTTTACCGATCTTCTTTTCCGCACGGCTGAAAATGCCAACGTTGTACTTGAAGAAATCGATTCGCCGAATATCTCCGGTGAGCCCCTTGCCGGCGTGCCGTGTGACGTACTCCCCCTTTCAATCACCGCCAGCGGCCAAATGCCGGATTTGGTGCAATATGTCCAGGACCTCGGCGATACTTTTAACACCGGCATGGTCCGCGAAGTGAATCTCCTCGCAGATAACACAACTGCCGAAAATGTTCATTATAAAGCAGCAATCCGCATGAACGTCTATACCTATCGAGGAAAATAACATGGCTCGGAAAGTAGTTAGTCTTTATATTGATGACTCCACCATCCGTCTCCTGGTACTGAGGGGCAAAGAAATTCTGCAATGGGGTGAAGTTCACCTCGAACCCGGGCTCGTCCACGGCACTGAAATCATTCAATCCGCTGAGGTAGCGGAAAAGATAAAACTCCTGGTGCGCCAATGCAAGGTAGACACGAAACGGGTGGTGGTGGGGGTCAGCGGCCTGTTCTGCCTCTCCCGTCCTGCCATTATGCCCCAGCTGCCCAAGGGCATGCTCGACGAGGCCGTCAAGCGTGAAGCGAAGCGTCTGCTGCCTATACCCCCGGAGCAATGTTACCTTTCGTGGCAAACCATCCCCGGCCCCGCGGACAAAACCCAGATCTTTATGGTGGGAGTTCCCCGCCGCGTTGCTGATGCCCTGGCCCGCACTTTAAAGGAAGCTGGCCTGCAGCCATTCCACCTTGATGTAAAACCCCTGGCTCTCGCCAGAATCGCAACCGAGCCGAATTGCGTCATCCTGGATTTACAGGAAAATGAACTGGATATCATCATCATGAGTGATGGCGTCCCCCAGCCCATCCGCACCGTCTCCCTTCCGGATAGCGCCCTCACTGAAGACGAGAAACTTAACAGCATTAAAAATGACTTGGACCGTACCATCAAATTCTATAACGCCAACAATCCGGCTAAGCTGATCGACTCAACCGTACCTTTGCTGGTTAGCGGCCAGTTGCTTAATGAACCGGAACTTTATGACGACCTTTCCAGAGCCACCGGCATGCAGGTACTGCCGCTCCAATTCGCCGCGCGCAGCCCCACCGGCTTTAAAAAAAGCCTTTACATGGTCAACATCGGCATGGCGGTGCGCTATTCCGCCTCATTAAAAGATACCGGCTCGGCCGTGGCTGCCCTTAACTGCCTGCCACCCCAATTTGGCCCCCAACCCATTAACATGACCCGCGTTCTGCTTATCCCTGCCAGTGCGATTGTGTTGGGATTGTTGGCGCTGTTCATGATCCTGGTGCAAACCGCCTCGGCGGACCTCGCTACCAAAAGAACAGAACTCAGCAATATTAACCGCATGGTGGCACTGCGGCAATCTGTACAAAAAGACCTGACGGACAACATTACACGTATGGATAAAACGATGGCCCAGGCTGATATCTCACTTAAAGTCCTCACCGGTGCCCGCGAACTGTTGAACCAGAAGCGCAACACCACCAACGGGGACATTGTATTTGGAACTGAGGCGCTGCCGCCGGAGATTAACCTTGACCACATCACATACAGCGCAGATATGATGGTCATCAAGGGTATCGCCCCGGATGATATTGTCCTTTTGGACTATGCCCACACACTTGAACAAAGCGGACGGTTTGACCGGATTCAAGTCAGTTCTGTGAAAAGATTGGAAACAAAAGACGAACCGGTTGTTTATGACTTCAACATCAGTGTTCATCTGCGGGGAGCAAAATAATGGACTTTTATGAAATCATCCGCAGCGCCAAACAGGCCCTGGCTTCTGACCTGCACGTTATCGCCGGACGGCCGCCCCTGGTGCGCGTCCACGGCCAACTTCAGGCCCTGCCGGAAAGAGACCCCCTGACCCCGGATGAAATAGCCCAATGGCTGGAATTGCTCACCACTCCCGCCCAAAAAGCGGAGTTCGATAGCACTATGGAACTGGACTTCGGTTACTCGGTGGAAGATGTGGGTCGCTTGCGTTTTAACGTCGCCAAACAACAGGGCACCGTCAGTATGGTAATCAGACTTCTACCCACAGATATCCCCAGCCTGGAAGCCCTCGGACTGCCAATGGTCATAAGGACATGGTTCTGAGCAAACGCGGCCTGATTATCGTCAGCGGGCCCACGGGCAGCGGCAAATCAACGACGTTGGCCGCTATGATGAATCATCTCAACAAAACACAATATAAACGCATCGTCACGGTGGAGGATCCGGTAGAGTATATTTATCCCAATCTGAAAAGCAGTTTTACCCAGCGCCAACTCGGCGATGATACTTCTTCATTTGCTCAAGCCCTCAAGCACGTCCTGCGCCAGGACCCGGATGTTATCCTCATCGGCGAAATCAGAGATCTGGAAACGGCATCTGCCGTCTTGACCATCGCTGAGACCGGCCACCTTGTCCTGAGCACCGGCCACGCCCCCTCCGCCTCCCAGGCCGTGGAAAGAATCGTTGATATTTTTCCCCCTGACGAGCGGGCCCTCGCCCAGTCCCGTCTGGCCTCCCTTCTTGTCGCTGTCTGCTGCCAGGCCCTCGTCCCGAAGGCGGATGGCTCAGGCCGTACCGCGGCAGTAGAAATCATGCTGGCCAACGGCGCGGTCAGAAACCTGATACGTGACGGCCGTACCTTCCAGTTACCCAACACCATCCGCACCCACACCCGCCAGGGAATGCAGCTTATGGATCAGGCGCTGGTAGAACTCCATCACCAGACAGTAATTACTACGGATACCATGCTGGCTTTCTGCCATGACCGTAATGAAGTCTTGAAAGCCACCGGACAAGGCAGCGAGAAGCCGGCGGAAGAAATCGAGGCTGAGTTTATCAACGCTCATTAGAACTTCTTTTCAATGCTCCGCCTGACTTTGTAACGAAAGTACGTTTACTGGGGAGGGGGCTTTCCCCTCCCCCCATTTTTCGCCGCCCGTAAAACTATTGCGCGTCACTTCAGGCTCTGTTAGTATGTGTGGAATGCTTTATTATGCTGAGTTTAGATGTCCCTATCCCGTGGCCCTGCCGGGATGGAGGTACCCCCATGTTTGAGCGGATTATTGATTTCCTGTTTTCCGCTTTTATCTATCCTGACCTGGGCCTCAACTGGATATTTCTTGGAATACTTTTATCAATCACCTTCGGAGCTTTCTGGCTGCTGCTTTACCGCCCACCCGTATTCCGGCATCGCTGGTTGTGGGGTGTGGCGGGGTTAAGCGCCATTCTGACCTGGATATCCATCGCGGTAATACAGATACCACTGCAATCACTGTTCGGGGAGTTAATTATCGGGTGGCTGGGCGCCGCATTCGTCATGCGGTGGCTACTTATAACCGGCATTCCCCAAATCCTGCTCAGCGGGTTAGTCCAGGAAGCCAGTAAACTGGTTCCGGTAATAATTTGGCGGCGTAAGGTAAACAAAATTCTGGACCCCAAAATGGGTCTGGTAATCGGCGCCGCCGCCGGTGCCGGATTCGGTGTGTTTGAATCAGTCTGGGCCCTTAATTCCACCTTCTTGGCGGGCTGGGATTTGAATACCCTGCAGATTGTTGGCGTCACGGCTTTTGCGCCGTTCTGGGAACGGTTCTTCGCCGTCGGTTTTCATATTGCAGTCTCTGCTCTGGCGGGATACGGCCTGGCTAAAGGGCTCGGCTGGCAGTTTTACCTGTTGGCTTCTGCCCTGCACGGTCTTCTTAACTACAGCGTGGTCTTGCTGCAAATGAGAATACTCAATTCCTTGCAGGTAGAAATATATATTGCCGCCCTCACGTGCGTCCTCGCCGCTGTCATAATTCGGCTCCGCTGGGCAAACCCCACCCCCCCAGATGGCGAACTTGAGCCTCACGTCGATATTCCGGCTGTGTGCGAGGCCAAAGCCGCAGAAACTGCCCCACCCGTTGCCACCGATCAGAAGGAGTCCCGTTAGTCTGATATCTACATTTTATCAGGTCTTTACTACGACTGGTTTTTCATCAAACCGGTTTCTGCTCACCGGAACCGATTTTCTAAAATTAATGCGGTGTAGTTTTAGACTCAGTCATGGCCGCGTTTTGACCCTGTTCAGTCCTTTTGTACTGGCGGGGGGAAAATCGGTATTAGAAAATAAA
>JANYKH010000138.1 GCA_025358235.1 Chloroflexota bacterium | reverse complement strand
GGCTGACCCCGGGGCGGTGGTTTATGATACGCTGCAGGCAGGCCAGAGCCGCCACATAGACGAGGTAATCATCGATACGGCGGGCCGTTTGCAGACCAAATTTAACCTCATGGACGAACTCAAAAAGATCAAGAAAGTGGCGGGCAAGTTAGACCCCACCGCCCCGCATGAAGTCATTCTGGTGCTTGATGCGACTACCGGCCAGAACGGGCTGAGCCAGGCGCGCAACTTTACCTCCACCGCCGCGGTCACGGACCTTTTTCTGGCCAAGCTGGACGGCACCGCCAAGGGCGGGGTTGTGCTGGCGATCTGCGACGAATTGAAAATACCGATCAGGTTTATCGGCACCGGGGAAAAACTGGACGATATTTCGCCGTTTAATCCGGAGGCTTTTGTGGACGGGCTGTTCAACAGCTAGGGGTGGGGTGAGGGATTGAGGCTGAATGTTTGAAATAAATATAAATCCTATCGCGTTTGAATTTGGTCCGATAAAGGTGGGGTGGTACGGCATCGCCATCGCCATTGGCATTATTGTTTTAATCTGGTGGACCCTGCGCGCTTTGAAGAGGTCCAACGGGCAGATAACGCGCGACCATATCATGAACGCGGCCATCGTGGGAATACCATCCGGCATTATCTTTTCCCGCGTGCTGCATGTTATCGACCGGTGGAGCTATTTCATGGAGCATCCCGCCGAGATAGTAGGCGGGCAGGGATTGACGATATACGGGGCGGTGCTGGGGGCGGCTCTGGGCATCTGGGTTTACAGCCGTTTCGCCAAATTCAATTACGCTTTACTGGTTGACCTGGTGGCGCCGGGCATTATCCTGGCGCAGATGATAGGGCGGGTGGGGTGCCTGTTCAACGGGTGCTGCTACGGCGATCAAACCGATACCTGGTGCTCTATTGTTTACAGTGACCCGCATACTTTCGGCCCGATCGGCATACCGGTTTATCCGACCCAGGTATTTGAAATATTCGCTCTGGCGGCGATGTTTGGCATCGTCACGGTGCTGAGAAACCGGGTTAAGCCTGCCGGGATGATATTCATGCTTTACATGGCGATGTACGGGGCCTGGCGGATTGGCATCGGCTTCCTGCGGGTGGGTTCATCGTTTGCACTGGGACTGGAGCAGGCGCAGGTGATCGGCATCATTGTGCTGCTGGTAACGGTGCCGCCGATGGTCATGAAAATGCGCTGGATCAAGAAAGAATCCGCGGGACACGAGTAGCACTGCGCCGCGATATCAAAAATCGGCTTCCTCGTTAAACTCCCATTGCTAAACTTGATTCAAATGTGGTACAACTACAACTATTAAATTTAGCATAAACCTGAAACGGGATTTTAAGAGGAAAATTAAAATATGTGCCTGAATAACAACGAAAAACGAGTCGTCGTCACCGGCATCGGCATGGTGACCCCCCTTGGCCTTAACACCACCGCCACATGGGAAGCCCTTATCGCCGGCAAATCCGGTATCGCCAACATCACCCTTTTTGACGCCTCCAACTATGAAACCAAATTCGCCGGTGAGGTCAAGGGCTTTGACCCCCGCGAATATATCAATTTTAAAGACGTCCGCCGCATGGACCGTTTCGCTCAACTGGCCGTATCCGCCAGCGTTCAGGCGGTAAAAGACTCCGGCATCCAGATTGATGATTCCAACCGTGAAGGCATTGGCGTCATCATCGGCAGCGGCATCGGCGGGCTGGGTACACTTTTTGAACAGGCTCGCGTCCTCATGGAAAAGGGCCCGGACCGCGTCAGCCCCTTCCTTGCCCCCATGATGATCGCGGATATGGCCGCCGCCCAGGTATCTATTCACCTCAATGTCACCGGCCCCAACTTTTGCACAACCTCAGCCTGTTCCAGCGGTTCAGACGGCATCGGCGCGGCGTGGGATCTCGTGCGGCACGGCGAAGTTGAAGTGATGCTGGCCGGCGGCGCGGAATCCATTGTTAACCCGATGGGCATCTCGGCGTTCAGCGCACTGAAAGCCATCTCAACGCGCAACGATGCCCCGCAGAAAGCGTCCCGACCCTTTGATCTTAACCGTGACGGCTTCGTCATCAGCGAAGGCGCGGCGACGTTAGTTCTGGAAAGTCTGGAACACGCTCAGAAACGCGGCGCCCGCATCTACGCCGAACTCATCGGCTACGGCGCCACGGCAGATGCGTTCCATGTCACCCAGCCCCTGGAAGATGGTTCCGGCGCCGCCAAGGCCATGAAATTGGCTATAAAAAGAGCCGGAATTCAGCCCTCTGAAATTGACTATATCAATGCTCACGGCACTTCCACCCAGCTTAACGATGCAATGGAAACCAAAGCTATTAAGATTGCCTTGGGCGATTCAGCTAAAAAGGTCGCCATCAGTTCCACCAAGTCCATGACCGGCCACCTTATCGGCGCGGCGGGCGCGGCTGAGGCGGCCATTTCCATACTTAGCATTGTCAACGGCATTATGCCGCCGACCATCAACCTGGAAACTCCCGATCCCAATTGCGATCTGGACTATATCCCGAACGTGGCCCGCAAAGGCAATGTAAGGACGGTCCTTTCTAACTCGTTCGGCTTCGGCGGGCATAACTCGGTTCTCATCTTCCGCAAATTTGGGGCTTAATCTTGAGCCGCTGCCGCTGGAAAATTCGGCCGCCGATTCCTGATACCCATGCCCTGAGCCGCCCGGATATTCATCCGCTGGTGGCCCAGTTGGCCTATAACCGCGGCATCAATGATCCGGTGGAACTTGAAGCGTTCCTTACCGGGGACAAACGCCTGAGCTATGACCCCTTCCAGTTGCCCGGCATGGACGCCGCCGTACCGCGCATCTACCGCGCCCTTTTAGGCGGAGAAGGCATTGCCGTTTACGGCGATTATGACGTAGATGGAGTGACCGCCACCGCTACGATGGTGGAGGGGATCGCCGCACTGGGCGGGCATGCCATACCTTACATCCCCCACCGCCTCACCGAAGGCTACGGGATGAGCCTGGCTGGATTGGAAAAACTCCACAAGCTTGGCATCAGCCTGATTATCACTGTTGATTGCGGCATCACCAGCGTCAATGAGGTTAAAGCCGCCAAACGTATGGGGATGGATGTGATCGTCACGGACCACCACACCCCTCTCGATGAACTTCCCCGCGCTCTCGCCGTAGTAAATCCCAAACTGGCCGTATCCGAATACCCTTACCGCGATCTGGCCGGGGTCGGTGTAGCCATGAAAGTCGTTCAGGCGCTGATGGCCAGCATGGGCCGTGACGCCGATCCTGAACTTTTCTCTGATCTCGCCGCACTGGGGACCATTGCTGATATTTCGCCGCTTAACGGGGAAAACCGCTTTCTGGTTAAAGCCGGTCTGCGTCTGATCAATGAGAAACCCCGCCCCGGCATTACCCAGATTGCCGCTGTGAACACCATTACCCGCCTGGACGTAGAGGCGGTTTCATGGATCATCGCGCCCTGCATTAACGCCGCCGGTCGCATGGACCACGCTATGGGCGCTTATACCCTTCTGACGACGAAATCGATTATGGAAGCAGCCCAACTCGCCCTGTGGCTTCGTGAGAAGAATCAGGAACGGCAGCGCCTGACCGTGGAAACAATGGAACGTGCGCGTCAGCAGGTGAGCGACCGTGGAATAACTCCGGTCCTGATGGCGGGAGATAAAGATACGCATTCAGGTATTTCCGGCCTCGTGGCGGGCAGACTGGTAGAAGAATTTTACCGTCCGGCGATTGTCATGAGGATTGCCGATGACGTCTGCACCGGAAGCTGCCGCAGCATCCCGGAGTTTAATATTATCCAGTCGCTGGACCAGTGCCGCAGCCTGCTCACCCGTTATGGCGGGCATTCCCAGGCGGCCGGTTTCGCGCTGCCCACAGCCAATCTCCCCAAACTCCAGATGAAACTGACGGAAATCGCCGCCAAACTGCTTCAGGGTAAAGACCTGCGGGCGCAGTTGGACATCGATGGTGAGGTGGTTCTGGATGGGCTGGGCGGAGCAACCTATCAGGCTGTCCAGCAGATGTCGCCCTTCGGGGAAGGCAACCCCGCCCCCAACTTCATGAGCCTGGGCGTCCAGGTGCTGGACTTCAACCGCATGGGCAAAAACGGTGAACATATGAGGATGAAACTCCGCCAGGGAACAATGGTCTGGAACGCCGTGGCTTTCCGCATGGGCGACCGCGCAGGAGAAGTCACCGGCCCCCTGGACATCGTCTTCAATCTGGAAATAGACCGCTGGAACGGCGCGGAAAGCCTCCGGCTAACCCTTCTGGACTTTCAGAGACACCCCTAGTGCCAGGCACCCCGTGGCCCGATGTTTTGACCATGAGACTGCAGGCACCTATAATGAAACTACAACATGATTTCAGATACTGAAGTACGCGTTTCACTGGACACACTGGGGTGCAAGCTGAACCAGGCGGAAACTGAGGCCCTGGCCCGTGAACTGGCCGGAGCCGGCTTCCGCATTGTAGGGCCTTCCGCGAAGGCCGAGGTCTACATCCTGAATACCTGCACCGTCACGCATATCGCGGACAGCAAGGCCCGTCATCTGTTGAGGCTGGCGCGCCGGCGTAATCCCAAAGCCCTTGTCATCGCTACCGGATGCTATGCCAGCCGGAAGGGCAACAACCTTGAAGACATCGAGGGCGTCAAAATAATCCCGATAGACGGCGACAAATCCGTGCTGGTAAAACGCCTGCGCAAATTGTTGAAAGGCCCCGCCTCCCCGCAAATCATCGAGCGGGACGTGCACCGCAAGCGCTCGTTTGTGAAAATCCAGCAGGGGTGCACCAATTTCTGTTCCTACTGCATCGTGCCGAGCGTCAGAGGGACGGAAAAATCCGTCCCGGCGGACGAAATTATGGCAGATTTAAAGGCACGCGAGGCGGATGGAATCCAGGAAATAATCCTGACCGGAACGAGGATTGGGGTTTACGGCGATGCCGGTCTGAATCTGGCCGGGTTGCTGGGCCGCGTGCTGGCGGAGACCAACATTCCCCGCATACGGCTGTCTTCCCTCCAGCCACAAGAAATTACCCCGGATTTACTGCCGTTATGGCAGGATTCACGGCTGTGCCCCCATTTTCACCTCGCTTTGCAGAGCGGCTGCGACAGTGTTTTAAGCCGGATGAAGCGGCGCTATGATACCGCTGATTTTGCAGAAGCCGTAGAGGCAATTCGCAAAGTAGTTCCGGACGCGGCGATTACCACCGATATTATTGTGGGGTTTCCGGCGGAGACAGAAGAAGAATTCCGCCGCAGTTATGAATTCTGCCGGCACATGGAATTCGCCCAAATCCATGTTTTTCCCTATTCGATGAGAGAGAACACCGCAGCGTCCCTGATTAAACCCGCCTGCTCGGACAACGTCAAGCAACTGCGGGCCGATATCATGCTTGGACTAAGCGCTGAGTCCGCGGAAAGGTTCAAACTGGGATTTATTGGACGAACCATGCCGGTGCTTTTTGAGACCGCCAAGTATACCGAATGGACCGGCCTGACGGGTAACTACATCCGGGTACACGCGAGAAGCAGCGAAGACCTGACCAACAAAGTCATGCAGGTCAGGATGCGGAAAATGGGCAACGGCGGCGCCATTTGCGGAGATATAATAACCGTTAGCCAGCTTTAACAGCCCGGGTCACGCCCCGCATCCCCACCCCGTAAACGAGCGCGATAACTACCAGCGCGATCCCCACAACCCCAAAGGCCAGCCGATATGAATACGCACCAACCAGCAGGCCGCAGACCATCGGGCCGGAAGAATGTCCCACGTCCATGATGCTGGAAAGCACGCCCATGGCCCCGCCACGCCCCTGCGCACTTGAAAGGTCTGCCACCAATGCCGAAGTGGATGCCGTGACAGTGGCCAGCCCCAGGCCAAAGACCGCCACGATTCCGGCAATAATAAAGTAGTTGCCGGAAAAGGTGAGCAAAGCTGTCGCAACGCCGCCTACGGCCAGCCCGGTGGTGATCATCGGAACGCGCCCATATCTGTCTGAATAGCGCCCCATGATGGGTTTGGTGAGGGTGGCGGCCAGCACCTGAACGGTGAATAGCGCGCCGATCTCCAGCGGGGTCAGTCCCATCTGCTCGTTAAGGTAAATTGGGAGGAAAACCTCGATAGAACCGAAAGCG
>JANYKH010000136.1 GCA_025358235.1 Chloroflexota bacterium | reverse complement strand
AATGTGTCTGGAATACACGATGTTCCTGTAACAGTGGCTGTGACTAAATCACGAATAGCTTAGGGTCACCCTCAGCATATTGAGGCTCCACCAAATATGGAGGCCTAACAAAGGGTTTTGTCTTTTACAGCGCCCCAATCTTTTAACCTAATCATCCGTTATAAAAGAATAAATCAAAACTTCTGATTTACCTTCAGTTACTGGCAGGCTATTTGCTATTGTTATTCTACTGTTGAGGTCATTGTATTTTGTCATAGCCCCGGGCTCCGTGAAGAAGATCCGACAAATAATTATATCCAAAATCACGGTGATTGAGTGTCCTTGAAATATTTTTGAAAGAGGTGAAACCATGAACAAGTCATTTGGCATTGCATCTTCCGTTATCATTGTTTTCCTGTGTTTAATTTATGCCGGCATTGCAGTGTCTCAAAAAAAGGAAGTCCTGCCGGCCCCCAACGGAATACACATACCCGAGGGCTATAAAAACTGGAAGTTGATTTCTGTTTCTCAGCGGTCAGACAACAACACCATCCGGGCGATACTGGGGAATGATGTAGCGGTTCAGGCCGCGCGAAGCGGCCAAACCAACCCGTGGCCCGATGGTTCAATACTGGCAAAAATAGTATGGCAGGACGCTATCCACGAACAATGGCCGACAGCGACCATCCCGGGAAAGTTTATGATTACTGAATTTATGCTAAAGGACGCGAAGAAATATTCTGCAACCGGTGGGTGGGGTTTTGCACGGTGGCTGGGCCTGGAGCAACAGCCATATGGCAAGAATGCCGACTTCGTACAGGAATGCTATAGTTGTCATATTCCGATGAAAAAGAACGATTATGTCTTTACGCATCCTGTAATAATGCCGTAGTAATTATATCAGATATTCCGCAGATGAAGGTAAAAAGAGATAGAGAAGGAATGCCAACCCGGCAGTCAAACCGAAATATAGATTAGGAGAACGTTATGAGCGGATTAGAAAAATCGTCCAGTCGTCGCGATTTCTTGCGTAAAATGATTGCTCTGGTCCCGACCGTTTCGATGGCTGCTTACCTGCCCTTCTCGGCGCTCCGGACGTCTCCCGCGCAAGCTCAAGCCAATTCACCCACTCAAGCCTATTTGCCCCGGTACTTTAATCGGGAAGAATGGGTTTTCCTTCACGCTGCCTGTGCGCGCCTGATTCCCGCTGATGAGAGTGGCCCCGGCGCTGTGGAACTGGGCGTGCCGGAATTCATCGACCGGGAAATGGAAGGTCCATTCGGCCATGCCGCAACCTGGTATATGCAAGGGCCGTTTACATCCGCAGTCCCCGAACTTGGTTACCAGTCGCCGCTAACGCCGAGAGCAGTGTATCGCGCCGGTATTGCTGCAGTGGATACGTATTGTAGAAAAATGTTTAGTAATAAGACTTTTCCCGAACTTCCCCCAACCGAGCAGGACGCCGTGCTCACCGGCCTGGAAAAAGGCACGCTTGATTTCGATAATATTTCAGGCAAGTCCTTCTTCGGTTTTCTATTGCAGAACACCAAGGAAGGCTATCTGGCCGACCCGATCCATGGTGGCAACAAGAATATGGGAAGCTGGAAGATGATCGGCTTTCCCGGCGCGCGAGCTGATTTTATCGATTGGGTGGATCAGTACGGCGCACACTATCCGCTCAGCCCGGTTGCTATTTCGGGCAGAAAAGGTTGACGGCTATGGTTGATATCAAGAAACCCCAGGTGGACGCGGTGCTCATCGGCTTCGGTTGGACCGGGGCCATCATGGGTATGGAACTTACTGAAGCAGGCCTGAACGTAGTCGCCCTGGAACGGGGTGACAACCGTGATACCTCACCGGACTTCGCTTATCCGCGTATCGCGGACGAGCTGACCTACGGCATACGCGGCAAGTTGTTTCAGAACCTATCGCGAGAAACGTTGACGATTCGCCATTCGCCCAAAGGCAGCGCCGTGCCGTACCGGCAGCTGGGATCGTTTCTGCCGGGAGACGGTGTCGGCGGCGGGGGCGTACATTGGAATGGTCAGCACTGGCGCGTTTCGCCAGAAGAGTTGCGCCTCAAAAGCCACATGACAGAGCGCTATGGCAAGGGCTTCATACCCGACGGTATGACGATTCAGGATTTCGGCGTCAGTTATGAGGAACTCGAGCCCTGTTTCGACCAATTCGAGCGAGTCTGCGGCACCTCGGGCAAGGCCGGCAACCTCAATGGAAAAATCGTTGAGGGCGGTAATCCCTTCGAAGGACAACGCTCGCAGGAATATCCGTTGCCGCCGCTTGCTGATGTTTACGGCGCCTCACTGTTTGCTAAAGTGGCAAAGAACCTCGGCTACCATCCATTTTCAGAACCGGCCTCGAATGCCTCGCGCCCTTACACCAACCCCTCTGGCGCTCAGCTTGGCCCGTGCAACTTCTGCGGCTATTGCGAACGATTTGGCTGTTATATGTATGCCAAGGCTTCGCCGCAAACGAC
>JANYKH010000105.1 GCA_025358235.1 Chloroflexota bacterium | reverse complement strand
GGCCCGCCGCGTGCTGCCGAACGCCACCAGGCGCGAATTATTCAATTTTAGCGCGCGCGCTTTCTGGAAAAATTCGGCGTCTTTGGGGTTGGAGCCCGGCCAGCCGCCTTCGATGTAGTGCGCCCCGAGTTCATCCAGTTTACGGGCAATGTTCAGCTTATCGACAACGGAGAAAGAAATCCCCTCCCCCTGCGCGCCGTCCCGGAGCGTCGTATCGTATAGCAGAACTGCCAATTTGATTCTAGACCCGCTCCGCTATAGCTTTGCCCATTTCCTTCGTGCCCAGTTTTTTCGAGCCGGGGCCCATGATGTCGTAGGTGCGCAGATTCGCTTTCAGGGTCTTCTCGATAGCAGCATCAAGGGCGTCCGCTTCTTTGACCAGCCCCAGGGAGTAGCGCATCATCATCGAGGCGCTCATTATCGTGGCGATAGGGTTGGCTTCATTCAGGCCGGCATGCTTCGGGGCACTGCCGTGGATGGGTTCATAAAGACCGAAAATGCGCGTGCCGGCTTTAGGCACCGCAGCGAGGCTGGCGGAGGGCAGCATGCCCAGGGAACCGGCCAGCATCGATGCTTCGTCAGTTAGAATATCGCCGAAGGTGTTTTCCATGACCATGACATCAAAATATTTCGGCTGCTGGATGATGCGCATGGCGGCGGAGTCCACCAGCATATCGTCAAACTGCACGTCCGGGTAGTGGGGCGCCATTTCATGTGCGATGGTGCGCCACAGGCGGGAAGTTTCTAATACGTTGGCCTTGTCTACCGAGGTCAGTTTCTTGCGGCGGGTCCGGGCCAGTTCAAAACCTACACGCAGGACGCGTTCAATTTCTTTTTCAGAATAAGCCATGGTATCGACGCCTTTCCGGCCAGTGGAAGTTTCCCAACGCTTCTTGGGTTTGCCAAAATAAAGGCCGCCGGTCAATTCCCGGATGACGATGAAGTCCACGCCGGAAACGATTTCCGGTTTAAGGCTGCTGGCGTTTTCCAGCATGGAGAATACTTTGACCGGGCGCAGGTTAGCAAAGAGGCCGAGCGCCTTGCGGATTTTCAGGATGCCGTCTTCAGGCCGAATTTTAGCCAGAGGATTATCATATTTAGGGTCGCCCACCGCGCCGAAGAATACTGCGTCAGAACGTTTGCACATAGCGATAGTAGCATCGGAGAGGGCAGTGCCCTCCTTACCGATGGCGACACCGCCGATGAGGCCGTACTCATATTTAAAGGTGTGCCCGTATTTTTTGCCGATGGCGTTCAATACTTCAACACCGGCATCGATGATTTCAGGACCGATGCCGTCACCCGGCAGTACCGCGATTTTGAATTGCATTCTGTTTGCTCCTAAATCAGAAATAATCGATTTTTATTTAAGGTTATGCGCTTACTGCGCTTAATGACCCCTCACCTTAGTCCTCTCCCCCAAGGGGCGAGGACAATAGTTTAAATCTGTTCCGGGCGATGAGATTGCTTCGGTTCGCCTGCGGCGAAACTCGCAATGACATTTAAAATACTTCGCTTTAGCCTGATAGCTATTTGCTCCTGGCTAATTTATGTTTGGTATATTCAATCAATCCGCCGGCCGCGATGAGTTCACTCATGAACTCAGGGTAGGGCTTAGCGATAAAAACAAGCCCGTTGGTGAGATTCTTGATTTTGCCCGAGGCGAGATCAACTTCCAGAATATCGCCGGCCTTGGTCTTGTTGACGGCTTCTTCGCATTCCAGCAGCGGTAAGCCAATATTAATGGCGTTGCGGAAGAAGATGCGCGCGAAGGTTTTGGCGATGACGCAGGAGACCCCGGCGGCTTTAAGGGCGATGGGGGCATGCTCACGGGATGAGCCGCAGCCGAAGTTGGTCGTGGCCATGACGATATCGCCGGGCTTTACCTGCTTGATAAAGTCCTTATCGATGTCCTCCATTGTGTGTTTAGCGAGTTCCGCGGGGTCGGAGACGTTCAAGTAGCGGGCGGGGATAATGACGTCCGTGTTAACATCCGCCCCGTATTTAAAAACCTTACCTTTTAGCATAATTTAAACTCCACATCCCGATGACAATCGGGATCCACGTAGTTTGATCTTCTCCGGATTCCGTCTTTCACCGGAATGGGTAGTAAATCCAATTTACTCTAGAAAGTCAGTACTTTATCGCTTTCCTTAATAATTTCATGAGCGTCTTTCAGCGTCGAGACTTTATACAGTTCCGTCGGTTTGACGCCGTGAATCTCAATGCAGGTGCCGCAGGCGAAGAGCTTGCCGCCCGCCCGCAGGTAAACCTGAATCTGATCCCCAATATTGAACCGGGAGTCTTTAGCCATGGTTTCGAATTCAACAGCCCGCCCGATGATAAAAGTCTTCACTTCATCACCCATGGCCAGTGAAAAGTTGGCTATCCGAAAAGCGTTCCAAATAGTTTCGGTTTCACCGCGGTAGATGACAATTCCGACCTTCATTTAAGACCCTCGGGGCCGGTTATTTTACCGGTAATAGCGCTGGCCGCGGCTACCGCCGGACTGGCCAGGTAAATCTCCGATTTCACGTGTCCCATCCGCCCGACGAAGTTGCGGTTGGTGGTGGAAATACAGCGCTCGCCCTCCGCCAGGATGCCCATATACCCGCCGAGGCACGGCCCGCAGGTGGGGGTGCTGACGGCCGCACCGGCCCGGACGAATATCTCGAGCAAGCCCTCATTCATGGCTTCCAGGTAGACCTGCTGGGAGCCGGGGATTATAATGCATCGGATATTCGGGTTTACTTTCTTGCCTTTCAATATCTGGGCGGCGATGCGCAGGTCTTCCAGACGCCCATTAGTACAGCTGCCGATGACCGCCTGGTCAATTTTAATATTGCCGAGTTTGCTCACGCCTTTGGCGTTGGCGGGAGAGTGGGGCAGCGACACCTGCGGCTCGATAGCCGAGACATCGATTTGAACGGTCTGGGAGTATTCCGCATCAGCGTCCGGTTCAAAAACGAGGTATTTCCGCTTGGTGCGGTTTTTGACGTACAACTGGGTTTTATTATCGACGTGGAAGATACCCGCCTTGGCGCCGGCCTCGATGGCCATGTTGGCCATAGTGAAGCGGCTGTCCATAGACAACTCTTCGACCGCCTTGCCGCCGAATTCCATGACAGAGTACAGCGCCCCATCCACGCCAATTTGACCAATGGTGTAAAGTATCAAGTCTTTGCCGGTGACCCATTTAGGCAAAGCGCCTTCATAGAGGTACCGGATAGTTTGGGGCACTTTCATCCAGATTTCGCCGGTGGCCATGGCCGCGGCGATATCCGTTGAGCCCATGCCGGTAGAAAATGCACCGAGCGCGCCGTAAGTGCAGGTGTGAGAGTCTGCCCCCACCACCACGTCACCGGGCAGCACCAGACCTTTTTCCGGCAGAATTACATGCTCGATGCCCATCTGGCCGACCTCAAAATAGATCAGGCCTTGTTCATGGGCGAAATCACGCATCATCTTCGCCTGTTCGGCGGAGGCGATATCCTTGTTCGGGACGAAGTGATCCGGTACCATGACGACTTTGGCTGGGTTAAAGACCTTTTTCACACCCAGTTTGGCGAATTCTTTAATCGCGATAGGCGCGGTAATATCGTTGGAAAGGACCATATCCACCTGGCAGTTAATAAAGTCGCCGGGGCTGACCTTTTTCTTGCCGGAATGGACCGCCAGTATTTTTTCTGCTAAATTCATGGTTTTTCCTTCTTAATATTTATCCCGCCGGACACGGTGGCGGCGAAACTACTAGGCCCGCTCCCGCTCCGGCGTTATTATTACATGATGACGGTATCTGCTCAGTGATTACTCTTTACGCTTGCTGACGGCTTCCTCGCGCTGAGCAGGCGGTTAAGGGCGTTCATATAGGCTTTAGCGCCGGCCAGAATCACATCCGTATCCGCGCCGCGGCCCGTGTAGGTGACGCCTTCGCTTTCGATTCTGATCAGCACTTCGCCGATGGCATCGATGCCTTCAGTGACCGAGTTAACCGAAAACTCAGTCAGTTTATTGGGCACGCCCACGATGCGGTTGATAGCCTTATATAGCGCATCAACGGGCCCGGTGCCCAGGGCGGCATCCGCCACCGTGCGGCCGTCAGGTGCAGTCAGGGATACCGCCGCGGTAGGAATACCCGCGCCGCAGGTAACCTGAAGCTTGTCCAGGTGATAGACTTCCGAGACCGTGCGCTGCTGTTCCGCCACCAGCGATTCGATATCGCGGTCAGTGACGTCTTTCTTTTTGTCTGCCGTCTCTTTGAAGGCGTTGAAAGCGCGCATTAAATCGTCGTCGCCCAGGCTGTAGCCCAGTTCAGCGAGCCTCTCACGGAAGGCATGCCGTCCGCTGAGTTTGCCCAGGACGAGGCTGCTGGCCGGAATACCGACGTCTTTCGGGTCCATGATTTCAAAGGTTATCGGCATCTTAATGACGCCGTCCTGGTGAATGCCGGATTCATGGCGGAAAGCATTAGCGCCGACGACGGCCTTGTTCGGCTGCACCGAGAAACCGGTCAGTTCGCTGACCAGTCGGGAGGTCTTATAAATCTGCTTCGTATCGATATTAGTCGTCACGTTATAGAAATCTTTACGGGTTTTCAGCGCCATGACGATTTCTTCCATGGAGGCATTACCGGCCCGCTCACCGATACCGTTCATGGTGCATTCCACCTGCCGGGCGCCGACGTTGATGGCAGCGAGGCTGTTGGCCACGGCCAGGCCGAGATCATTATGGCAGTGGACGCTGACGATAGCCTTTTTGATGTTGGGCACATTCTTGATGATGCCCGCTATCAGGGCAGCGTATTCGCCGGGCACGGTATAGCCGACAGTGTCCGGAATATTCACGGTTGTGGCGCCGGCATCAATGGCGGCCTCTACGATTTTATAAATATAAGAGGGTTCAGTGCGCGTAGCATCCATCGGCGAAAATTCGATATCTTCGCAATAACTTTTAGCGCGTTTAACCATCTCCCGGGACATGCCCAGGATTTCTTCACGGCTCTTTTTCAGGGCATAGAGCAGGTGAATATCTGAAGAAGACAGAAAAACGTGAATGCGCGGATGAGCGGCGTTTTTAATACCTTCCCAGGCGGCATCGATATCATCAGGGTGGGCGCGGCAAAGCCCGCAAATGACGGGCCGGCGTACTTCTTTCGAGATCAATTTAACGGCTTCCATGTCACCCGGAGAACTGGCCGGGAAGCCGGCTTCCATGACATCAATGCCGAGATTGTCCAACTGACGGGCAATCTGCAATTTTTCCTGAATGTTGAGGGTTCCGCCGGCCGCCTGCTCGCCGTCTCTGAGTGTCGTATCGAAGATTACTACTTTATCCATCTCATTTTCCTCTTTAAAAGCGGCAGTTTGCGCGAGCAATTTATTGCCAACTTTAACATAATTTGATGCAAATTTCACCCTTGAGACATTCAAGGGTATTCAAGTTTAACGGTGTTTATGAAGAGGTCTGCAATCAATGCGGCCGCGAGTGAGAATTGTCCGGGGTCAGGTTTATTGCTGATCCGGAATACCGCTCACCGCGGCGGTGTAAGGGAGAGGAGTAGGATCTCCAGGCCGGGATGGGCGCAAATTAGCCCGTTGCGGGTCATCTCGCCCGTTTCCAGCCTGTTAGTGGTAATAGAATGTGCGTGGATCATATTAATATTATCTATTCTACTCTACATCCTCAGAAATGTGAACATGTTCCCGGGAGCGGGTAGATATTCCTTTTTCTTCACCGGATGAGCCGGTAGTGCCGCCGCGCACCATAGCGATGCGCCCTGTGCGGGCAATTTCCCGGATGCCGAAGGGCCGCAAAAGATTAAGAAACGATTCGATTTTATCCTCGTCGCCGGTAACCTCTATCGTGAGGGAGTCGGCGCCAACATCGACGATATTGCCGCGGAAGATATCTGTCATTTCAATAATTTCACTGCGGGTGGGAGAGGTAGCCCTCACCTTGATCAAGGCCAGTTCGCGGGAAGTCATCTGATCCTGGGTGATATCCACCACTTTGATGACTTCAATCAGTTTAGCGAGCTGTTTGCGCACCTGTTCTACAGTGGCAGTCGTGCCGCTGACCACAATGGTTACCCTTGAGACGTGGGGCGTTTCGCTGTGGCCTACCGCGACGCTGTCCATGTTAAAACCGCGCCGGCGGAACATGCTGGCAACGCGGTTCAGAACGCCGGGCCTATCCTGTACCAGGGCGATTAAAGTGTGTTTTGTCGTGGCCATGCTGTTACCTCTTTTTTAGGTTGATCCATAAACTGGGCCAGAGCCGCTCCGGGGGGTACCATGGGGAAAACGTTGGCTTCCGGTTCAACCATAAAGTCGATCAGGAAGGGACCGTCATGGTCCATGGCCTGCTTGATAGCGCCGGGCACTTCTTCCTGGGTGGTGACCCTTAAGGCGGGAATGCAATAGGCTTCCGCCAGTTTAACAAAATCAGGGCAGGTGAGGGGCGTGCCCACATAATTGCGTTTGAAGAAAAGTTCCTGCCACTGCCGGACCATGCCCAGATAGCCGTTATTGAAGATGGCGATCTTGACGGCGATGTTGTCCTGCACCAATGTCGCCAGTTCATGCAGTGTCATCTGGAAGCTGCCGTCGCCATCGATGCACCAGACGGTCTTGTCCGGCATGCCTACTTTAGCACCCATGGCGGCAGGCAATCCGAAGCCCATGGTCCCGAGACCGCCGGAGGAGATAAAGCTGTTCACAGTGTTCGATTCATAATACTGGGCGGCCCACATCTGGTGCTGGCCGACACCGGTCACCAGCAGAGCGTCCCCGTGAGTGGCTTCATTCAGATGCTTCATAATGTGCTGGGGCATCAATTGTTCGCAATCTGTTGCCCGGTAAAGCGGGTACTTGGTCCGCCATTGCTCGATGTCGTTGATCCATTCCACGTGCTGGCTGGCGCTGATAAGTTTATTAAGCGCGCTGAGCACTTTCTTGATATCGCCGACGATGGGGACATCCACGCGGACGTTCTTGCCGATTTCCGCGGGGTCCAGATCGACATGGATAATTTTTGCATTAGGGGCGAAGCCGCTGACCTGGCCGGTTAACCTGTCATCCATTCTCATGCCGATGGCGATGAGCACGTCGCAGGCGTCAATGGCTTTATTAGCATAGGCCGTGCCGTGCATGCCGCCCATCCCCAAACTCAGAACGTGGTTTGTGGGGAAAGCGGTGATGCCGAGCAGGGTGTTGACCACCGGTATCTGAGATGATTCCGCCAGTTGTTTGAGTTCCTGGAAAGCCCCGGAGATAATTACGCCCCGCCCCGCCACAATAACGGGATTGCGGGCTTCATTGATCATCTTGGCGGCTTTCCGGATCTGGGCGGGGTGGCCCTGAAGGGGCAAGCGGTAGCCCGGCAGATCAGCATGCGCCGGATAATGATATTCACAGATGTTCGTCAGGACATCCTGCGGAATATCGATTAGTACGGGGCCGGGCCGGCCGGTGCGGGCGATATAGAACGCTTCCTTGATGGCTTCCGCCAGATCATTGACGTCCAGCACCAGGCTGTTATGCTTGGTAATCGGCAGGGTGATGCCGGTAATATCGATTTCCTGGAAAGCGTCCTTGCCGATGAACCAGGTTTGCACCTGGCCGGTCAGGGCCACCATCGGGACGGAATCAAGATAAGCGTTGGCGATGCCGGTAACGAGGTTGGTAGCGCCGGGGCCGGAAGTGGCCAGGCAGACGCCCACTTTACCCGTCGCGCGGGCATAGCATCCGCGGCATGTGCGGCGCCCTGTTCGTGGCGGACGAGGATATGGCGCAGACCGGGATACTGCGGCAGGGTATCATACAGGGGAATCAGCTTCCCGCCGGGAAAGCCGAATATAGTATCGGCCCCTTCCTTGAGTAAACTCTCACATAATATCTGGGAACCGTTTAACTTCATAATCCCCCCTAAGATTCAAAGACCGCGCCGGTGCTGGCTGAGGTGACTTTTTCGGCGTAGCGTTTTAAATATCCTTTCGTTACTTTGGGTTTAAACGCGGGCAACTTGGCCAGTCTATCCGCGATTTCCTTATCGGTGAGTTCGACATTCAATTTACAGTTAGGAATATCGATGCTTATCATATCGCCCTCGCGCACAGCGCCGATGGGCCCGCCCGCCGCGGCTTCCGGCGAAACGTGGCCGATGGCAGCGCCCTGGGTGGCCCCTGAGAAACGGCCATCAGTAATCAGGGCTACTTCACGGTCAAGACCGATGCCGACCAGCAGTGAGGTGGGCGTGAGCATTTCTCTCATGCCCGGACCGCCTTTGGGACCTTCATAACGGATGACGATAACATCGCCGGATTTAATAGACCGGCCCATCAGGGCTTTGGTTACGGCATCTTCTGAATCAAAAACGCGGGCAGGGCCGCGGTGTACCATCATTTCCGGTTTAACGGCGGCCTTTTTCACCACGCCGCCCTGAGGCGCAAGGTTACCGAAAAGTATGGCAAGGCCACCGGTTTTGGAATACGGGTCGGAGGCCGGGTGTATAACTTTAGCATCGATGGTTTTTACTTTAACCAGGTTCTCTTTCAGGGTCTTGCCGGTGACGGTTTTGACGCCGGTTTTCAGCAAAGACTGAATTTCTTTCATGACAGCCGGGACGCCGCCCGCACGATCAAGGTCATCCATGTGATTTTCCCCGCCGGGGCGCATCTTGCACAGGTACGGGGTCTTATCGCTGATCTCATTTACGAGGGGCAGTTTAAAATCGACTTCAGCTTCGTGGGCGATGGCCATAAGGTGAAGGACGGAGTTGGTGCTGCCGCCCAGGGCCATATCCACACACAGAGCGTTATAAATTGCATCCGCGGTAACAATATCGCGGGCGCGCAGATTCTGTTTCAATACTTCCATTACCTGGATGCCAGCGGACCGGGCGAGCGCCTGACGCCGCGAACTTACCGCGGGGATGGTGCCGTTGCCGGGCAGTCCGAGGCCGAGGGTTTCCGTGAGGCAGTTCATGGTGTTGGCCGTGAACATACCTGCG
>JANYKH010000092.1 GCA_025358235.1 Chloroflexota bacterium | reverse complement strand
GTTCAAACAACTCTCTTTCCTGAGATGAAAGACCGGTGGGCAGCATCACGTTGATCCGTGCCACCATATCTCCCGCGGAGCCGTCACTAAGGCGCGGCATACCCTGGCGGTTCAGCCGGAATGCCTTACCGTTTTGGGTCTCCGGGGGAATCCTGAGTGCCAGCCTGCCTTTCAGCGTGGGCACCTGGACTTCGCCTCCAAGCATTGCCACACTAAGCGGCACATCTACATCTACAAACAGGTCGTCGCCGACCCGTTTGAATAAAGCGTGCGGCAGTATCGAAATTACCAGATAGAGGTCACCGGGCGGACCGCCGCCCACTCCGGGCTGTCCCTTTCCCGCGATCCGAATACGGGAACCGTCTGCTACTCCGGCGGGAATTTTTACTTCCAACCGCTTGGTGCTGGCGAGTATACCCGTGCCGGTACAGACGGGGCACCGTTTATTGCCGACGATGCCGCTTCCGGCGCAGTTGGCGCAGGGTTCATGGGTTTGCAGCGTTACGGTGCGTGTAGAGCCGTGAAAGGCTTCTTCAAGGGTAACGTCTACCTTTGATTCTATGTCCTGGCCGGCGTGGGGCTGAGTGCGGGTGCGGTAACCGCCGCCACCACCTTGCCTGCCGCCTTTCAGCAGTTCATCAAACAGGTTATCCAGGCCGCCGCTCGTCCCGAAGTGGAATCCTTCCGGCCCTGCCTCCTGGCTGTACTGCCATACGGGACCCTGGCGCGGCTGTTGTTGCTGCTGCTGGGTGCCGCCGGATTGGGAGAAATGATCCGCGAATTCCCACTGGTCCCCGTATTTATCGTATTTTTTACGCTTATCGGGGTCAGAGAGGACTTCGTAAGCCTCATTGATTTCCTTAAATTTAGTCTCGGCGTCTTTGTTCCCCGGATTAACATCAGGGTGGTGTTTACGCGCGTTGCGGCGGAAAGCTGCCTTGATATCCTTATCAGTAGCAGCCCGTTCGATTCCAAGTACTTTATAGTAATCTTTGCCCGGCATTATTTTCTAGCTCCAATATAATTGTATATGCTCGAGGCAGATAATTCAATAGTGTTTCTTAATAAACTTAATAAACCAATGTTAAGGGACGAAATCATGGCTCAGGTATTAACAGTCATCGCCCGGGAATAGATTTCCAAAAACTGGGCCAGTATCCGTGCCGTAGCGCCCCAGACAATCCTGTCTCCGCAGGTGTAATAGTTGGAGGTTCTGAATTCAGTGCCGGTAATTTTTATCTCTTTGTGGACCCCGCCTTCTTTAATTAAAATTGAGACCGGGCAGTGCAACACACTGTCAGTCTCTCTACGGTCTACCTTAAAGTTATAGGGATATGGGATAAATCCAACAAATGGGGTCATAACATAATTGGATGTCATGGCAATCTGGGCATCAAGCCGCCCCAATATTTCGACGTCCGCGGGTTCAAGATCTATTTCTTCTTTGGATTCCCGCAGAGCAGTGGTTAGCAAGTCGCCATCCTCAATTTGGTAAGACCCGCCGGGGAAGGCCATTTGTCCTTTATGGGAACTTACTCTATGAGACCTCAGGATAAACAGGATATGGTACTCGCCGTCTTTTTCGAAGATAGGGACGAGCACGGCGGATGGAGCGCGGGAGGAATCGTCTATCGAGACCGGCTCCCTCACCGATAAAATTCGTTTTATTTCAGTTTTCACATTCATATTATACCCTGTCATTGTCAACAAAAATTGTACGTAAATGCCCTTGATTCGTTAACGCGGAACCGGGGAGTTGGTTTCATTCGATTCAACTTTCAGACTTTTCAAGACATAAAAACCGACCACGATGAACAAAGCGGCAGTTACGCCAAAAACGGGCCTGAAACCCAGGGCCGCGACAAGCGTGCCACCGATCAATGGCCCCATACTGTAACCGAGGGCATTCGCGCTCTGAGCAATGCCAAATGTTATGCCTATTTTATCCGGCGGGGCGAGCAATCCCATGAGTGAATTGGTTGCCGTGACAGTAGCACCCGTCGTTAAGCCGGTGAAAGCCAACAGGAAAGAAAGCTGGAAAACTGATTGCGCCCAGATAGGTGGGAGGTAAAACACGCCTGCCCCGAGGCAGCAAAATACCAGAATAACCTTCAGGCTGAACCGCCTGGCGAGGCGGCCGGCGAGAAGCGAAGATACAGCGGCAGCGCCACCCAAAAAACAGAATGCCAAACCGGACTCCGTGGCAGTATGTCCGAAGGGGTCAATTTCATGAATGAACAACGGGATAACCGGGGAGATCATCTGCGGGCCGATCCACACGGCGCACATCGCGATTAACAGGGGCAGCATCCGGCCGGATGTCG
>JANYKH010000090.1 GCA_025358235.1 Chloroflexota bacterium | reverse complement strand
TGCCAGGAACGTTCCGTCCCTACTTCAACGCCGGAAGCCGCTTCCACAACGATTAAGGCCCCGTCTGCAACGCGCAAACCGGCCCGGACTTCAGCTATGAAATCGATATACCCGGGGGTGTCCAGAAAGTTAAATTTGGTCTTTTTGTACTGGCAAGGCAAAACGGAAAGGTTAATGCTCATTTTGCGCTTTGCTTCATCTGGGTCGTAGTCGGAGGTAGAAGTCCCTTCGTCAACTTTACCAAGCCTGGTGATTGCACCTGTGGTAAATAATATGGACTCGGAAACTGTTGTCTTCCCGCAACCGTTATGCCCAAGAAGAATGGTATTGCGGATTTCATCTAGTTTGAATAGTTCCATAACCAAAACCTCTCAATCTTATGGCAATCGACATCCAATTATAGCCAGAACGATATATTAGGGCAAGTTAGCCCAATTCCAGTACACCCCCTATCTGTCTCTCGCAATATTTACTCATTATTTACTATTAATTCGTCCTAATCTGGCGCGCCTGTAAGCCGCACCCCTAACTGTCATTTTTTGATTAACCGACAACGAACAATGGCGTAATAAACGTCTCTACCAAGGCCGCAGGAACCAGCATGGCACACGCCAGCGCGAGGATTTTTAGCTGCTTAACAACATCTTGCCCGAATACCTGCCTTTGCCGGTCAGAAAACAGGGTCGTGATACATATAATCCCGAAAGCGAGTCCGGCCGCCTCGCCTATGATTATCGCGGGTAGTTCAATGACGCCGTGAGGCGCTATCGCCGCGAAGACGAAGCCAATGGATTTTTGCTGTGCCGCTACAACCGCGATATAGCCCAGCAATGCACCGTTAACGGAGAGTACCGCCAGCGGAAAAAGTAAAAGCAGCGGAGCAAAGACAAAACTCAGGCATACTGAAGATATGTTCTTGAAGAATATAAAAACGGCGGTGGAAATTTTGAATGGACCCAGCGAAGAAGCCAAACCCTGAAGCGAACTGATCTGGCCGGCCAAAAGCCGGCCAATTAATTCCGGGAACATTAACCCGGCGGCAATGCCGAAAATAAAAACCCCAACAGCAAATAGTACCCAATAAGCAAAACGCATTAAATAAACGTCCTCTGGGGAAAGCTTTTTGGATACCCCTACTATACAGGAGCAGAGGCTGGAAATAAAGCCCCAAAGGGTAAATTGTCAATGCGGTCGGGGGTAAGTATTAACCCGGTTAACAAGACTGTAATTCCGCTACCGGAGCAGTAGACTTCGCGCAAAGATAATCTAAAGCGATTTTGATGAAAGCCGCGCTATCTCAGCCGCCTTGACGGCGATCTGCCCGATACTGACGGGCTTGGAAAGGCTAAAGACATTCCCGGGCCAGGTAACGCTAGAAGTACTATCGGCCGCGCCGGAGATTAGCAGCAGGGCGGCTCCGGCACATAATTCTGCCAACAACTCCAGAAAAGCGAATTTAATGTCCTGACTGAGGGTATCGATGATTACCAGCGCGGGTATAAGTTCCTGGCGTTTGAGAGTGTTGTAAGCTTCCGGAATGGAGTCAACGCCAAAGGCCTCGAAGCCTTCATGATCAAGCTGCGCGGTGAGCAGAGTGCGCGTCTTCCAATCTGCGGAAATAACCACGACCGGAACGGCGGCACCCAACTCATCGGGCATGCTATTTATTCCAAATAATCTTTAAGTTTGCGGGACCGGGAGGGGTGGCGAAGTTTACGCAGCGCCTTAGCTTCGATCTGGCGAATACGTTCGCGGGTAACGTTGAACTCACGTCCAACTTCTTCAAGGGTACGGCTGCGGCCGTCTTCCAGACCAAATCTTAGCTGCAAAACGCGCTGTTCGCGGTTGGTCAGAGTGTCCAGCACGTCCTCGATTTGCTCTTTTAAAAGCTGCTTGGAAGCGGCATCGACGGGCGGCAGGGCATTCCGGTCTTCGATAGAGTTGCCGAGCGGACTGTCTTCTTCCTCGCCGATAGGCGACTCAAGGGAAATGGGCAGCTGCGAGACTTTGACTATCTCCCTGACTTTCTCCGGTGAGACTTCCATTTCCTTGGCAATTTCCCGGGAAGTGGGCTCGCGGCCGTATTCCTGGGCCAAACGGCGGCTGATCTTGAGCAGCCGGTTGATGGTTTCAACCATGTGGACCGGAATACGGATGGTGCGCGCCTGGTCCGCGATGGCGCGGGTAAGCGCCTGCCGGATCCACCATGTAGCGTAGGTGCTGAATTTAAAACCCTTGCGGTAGTCGAATTTCTCTACGGCGCGCATCAAGCCGATGTTGCCTTCCTGAATAAGATCGAGGAGGGACATGCCGCGGCCGATGTGCTTCTTGGCGACACTCACCACCAGGCGCAGGTTAGCTTCAATAAGATGGCGTTCGGCCATCTTTGATTCTCTTTCGATAGCGGCGTAATAATTGGTTAGATATTTATCATTGACCTGCATGCGGTTCATAAATTCCGCATCATCTACCAGCTTGCCGGCGTCCGCCAGTGAAATAGTCTGGCCGATGGTATTAAGCACTTCCTTGGGAATCAGCCGGCTGCCGACGGATATGGTCACCAGCTTCTGTTCGGCTTCCTGCAGCGTCAGGCCAAGTTGGACCGAAAGCGCAGCGGCAAAGCG
>JANYKH010000086.1 GCA_025358235.1 Chloroflexota bacterium | reverse complement strand
CTGATTGCGACCCGCGTCAGCAGCGGTGCGTGGCCGTATCTGGCGGCATTGGCGTTAGTCAGCGCCTGGATTATTATCAAATACTACAAACATTTCAGTCAGCTCTGGAAGTCCGGGGGGGAAGATGGAGAATAAGGTGGCGTCTTTAACCGGCAGCAGATTATCTATCAACCGTGTAGGTCTGTGGCTATTTTTCCTTTCGGAAAGTTTTCTGTTTCTATCCCTGCTCGTGACACGGTTTTTTCTGGAGGGGGTAAAGCGGCCTGTTGAGGTGAATCAGCCCCTCGGTTTTGCGATATCGATTCTGCTGCTGTTAAGCAGTCTCACGGCTTACCGCGGGGAAATGTTGATCGCAGCGGGTGATGAGAAAGGATTCCGGCGTAATATTTCGTTTTCGCTGTGCTTCGGCAGTTTATTCCTGATTGGCGTGGGAATTGAATGGAGCGAAGCATTCCGATATTTCCCCCCAAGTACCTCTTTCGGTACGATATTTTTTACGCTTACCGGGTTTCATGCTTTCCACGTATTGATCGGACTGCTGGCGCTGCTGACTCTGGTTATGCCGGGACAGAAAGGGCGTTTTACTCCGGGGAATTACTGGGGGGCGGAGGGGATAATCAAATTCTGGCATTTTGTTGATGTAGTCTGGATGTTCATTTTCCCGGCCCTGTACCTTGTTAATTGATTATTTGTTCAGTTGATCCGGGAAGACATGCATCAATGAAAAGCCGACCGGAAAATATTAGGCACCAACACTCTTTATTCTGGCTGCCGAACTTAATGGTCAAAGGCAGATAGTTTTTAATCGACTAACTGAAAACAGCATCAATAACCCGGAAGGAGAAAATCCTTCCGGGTTATTTAATTTCATCGATTGTCTCTCATCGAATTATTGGTATAATGTTTTGACGCCACCAGTCCCATGACTAAAGTACGGGCATTACTGCCGCAGCTATTTAAACGGAGGGCAAGATGCTAAGAACTAATGGTCGCCTTTTCTCCTCTATGATCGTTTTGATTTCCCTGGTGATTTTATTGGTACCCGCCTGTTCTCAGTCCACCCCCGGTACAGCGGTTAAGCCCGCTGAACAAAAACCTTTTAATCAGGCCTGGCAGGCTGAAGCTCCCCTCAAGGAGCCTCTTACCGCGGCGAACGCCAATCAGGGAGCCACGCTGGGGGATATCATTGCCCAGCAGGTCAAAGTTGTGATTGCCCCCGCTTCATTCCCTGTCGGAGCGGCTCCCACTGTCACGTTGAGCAACCCCCCCAAACCGCCGGAAATGAGCAGTATCGCTGGGCTGCCGCTCGGTTCACCGGTGAGTATTTCAATAGGCGATAAACCCACCCGGCTGAATAAAATGATGCAGGTGACTCTGCGTTTTGACAAGAGCAAGCTTCCCGCCGGAACCACTGCTGACAGGATCTGGGCTACTTTTTACAACGGAGAAAAATGGGAATATTTCAGGCCGGACAGCGTGGATCTGGCTCTGGGCACAATGACTTTTTCTTCCGGTCATATGTCATTGTTTGGTACGGCGAAAATCACCGTAGACCAGTATATTGAAAACACCATTCACAGCCGGACCGCAGCCGAGGTGGTGCAAAAGGAAATGGTTGACGAAATCGTCAACAAGGTCGCCGAAAACGCCATTGATAATGTACTCAAGGAACGACTGGGCATCAAGGAAGATTCCACCAAATATAAAATTTACTTTAGTGCTTTAAAAGATGATGAATGGGTGGATATCGCCCAAAAATTAAAAACGGTTTACTCCAACGGTCCGAAGCAGGCGCAAACGGATGAAGTGGCTGACGTGGTCCAGACTCTAAATACATTTATCGGCAAAAAGCTGGTCGAAAACATTGATGAAGGTGCTTTGGAAGGCGCCTTAAAAAAGCTCCCCGGCAGCGGTGGAGAAGCGTCAAAGGGCTACGAAAGCGGCATAGAATGGACCAAGGCAGGGTCTGAAGCCGCCGGCTATTTGGCCGAGAAAAATTACCGTGAAGCCGCCAGGATCATCGGCAGCAAGATAGCTGACAATTATAAAATTGTAAAAGTAGTCAAAGCCAGCGCGGAAATAATCGATTACCGGATTAATGTCTGGAAACATTCTGAAGTTGAAGCGGCTTTCAAGGTCTACCGGGACGGCGCCAGCACTAAGAGCGCCTACGGTTATGATTGTGACAAAGGTGATTTCAACACGATTTGGGACCAGATGAGGGCTCTGGGGGAAAGATTGCAGATGGAAGCGGTTGCCGCGGAAAAAGCCGCCCGCCTCGAGGGCGGACAGCCGCCGCCTTCTGAAAGAGAAGAAGAGATAATCCGGGCTAAAGTTAAGACCAATATGGAATCTGAATTTAAAGCTCGCGCCGCCAAGGAAGGCCAGATTGCCAAAGAAGAAGCTGAACTAAAGAGTTTGATGGACGCTTTCAAGGCCAAGGGATTGCTTGATGACGCCTCCGGATACCGCTTTGCCGTCGATACCATCGAGTTCCGCTTCAATGCCATGATAAAAATGCGGGACAAAATATTGCGGGATACGGCGGGCA
>JANYKH010000085.1 GCA_025358235.1 Chloroflexota bacterium | reverse complement strand
CTGGGTTTACCCTCTGCCACTTCCCGTCCATAGACTACCGCCTGGAAGCTGTCCCTGATTTTCAATTTTTCCAGAATGAGATTGATATTCTCGGGAGGGGCGGAGGAGGCGATCGATTGTTGAACGCCATTCTCGTAAAGGGATTTTATTAACGCCACAGCGCCCGGAAAGGCGCGGACATTGCCGGAAACCAGTTCCCGGAATTTACTTTCCTTTTCCGCCGCAACAATTTCCAGATCAGGATGGGATATTCCGGGGAGAAATTTGCCGATAATTGTATCATTGCGCTGGCCGAAAATGCGGGTAAAATCACCTATCTCAAATTTAGCTCCGCGTTTATGGAACACATGCTGCCAGGATTTGAAATGAAAAGGCCCGCTATCCACAATAACGCCGTCCATATCCCAGATTACGGCCAGCAGGCCTTTCTCAGACATGCGCAGCTTCTCTTTGGGTGGTATTTGGACTGACAACATACATCAGCGCCGAAGCCTCCGCAGTGAGAGTGCCATCTTTCAGATTAATTCGGGCGATAGCTTCCACCAACCTCCGGGTGTTGCGGGTAATTATGGCACTAATGACCAGAGGTTGACCCACTGGGGTCGGTTTTAGGAATTTTACAGCCAGTTTAGCAGTGACCGTATTGCGGCCGGCCAGACTCGCGGCATGAGAAACGGCTTCATCGAGAATCAAGGAGACAATCCCGCCGTGCAAAATGCCGGGCCAGCCCTCGAACCTCTTTTCGGGGATATATTCACTGCGGGTGGTCTCGCCTTCCAGGCGGAAAGTCAGCTTTAAACCAAGGGGGTTTTCCTGGCCGCAGCCAAAGCAGGTATTAGCCCCGCGGTCAGTATCGATTTCCAATTTAGGCAGGCCTGGCATAATGGAACTCTCCCTTTTTGATTATTTTGTTGTGCGCCGACCGGCTTTGAAATGGTCCCAGCCGGTTTGCGGCAAAGTGAACACTCTACCACGCGAATCGAGTAATTCCACGCCCGCGCCTTCCACGATTTCCCCGATAACCGTGACCGGGCAGGTTAGCGCGCGGTTTACTTTGGCCATTGTTTCCGGTGAAGCGGTGAAAAGCAATTCATAGTCCTCGCCGCCGGAAAGGGCCATTAAAACGGAGTCCATCGGAAAATTGGCGGTGATGGCAGGGTGGCGGGGAACGCGGTCAACATGGATGCGCCCACGGACGCCGCTCTGCTCGCAGATATGTCCCATATCCTGAACGAGCCCGTCAGAAATATCGATGCAGCACCGGACACCGGATTCGACAAGAAGAAGGGACTCCGCCACGCGGGGGAAGGGGGTCATGAAGGCAGTGCGAAGTGAATCCCTGGCGGCGATATCAAGATCAAGGTTTTGTGACAGCAGGCGCAGTCCCCCCGCCGACCCTCCAAGAGAACCGGTGACGGCGATCTGGTGGCCGGGACGGGCGACGGAGCGTGATAACAGGCGGCCTTCCCGGGCGACGCCTGTGAGTGAAAGCACGATGGAAACTTCACCGGCGCGGCTGATATTACCGCCGGCGATGGCCACACCGAATTTACCGGCCAGTTCCAGCATGCCCCGGTAAAGATCCTTGATATTCTCAACCTCTGTATCCGGAGGCAAAGCCAGGTTAACAAGGGCGTAGCGGGGCATCCCCCCGGCCGCCGCGATGTCGCTCATATTGATAGCAAGCACTTTCCAGCCAAGCTCCCGCCAGGTGGCTGTATCAAGCTTGAAATGGATATTCTCAAAAAGGGCGTCAATCTTGCCGATCTGGACATGGTCAGGCTCGACACGCCAGGCGGCGCAATCATCCCCGATGCCGACGATGAGGTTTTGCCAGGCGGGCATGCTGTCATTGCGTGATTCCTCGACCATGCCGGCCAGGATATCGATGAGGGGAAACTCGCCCAGTTCTGAAACCTTCATATGAGCGAATTATATCACGGGGTCAGCGGGGCGAACAATTTGCGGGGTTCAATTTTGTAATAGGCAGGCACAACTCAGAGTGAATAAGTACGTATACGTATTCCAAGGCAGAGAACACCTATCTATAATCTTAGGAGATCAATTTTGATTTAAAAAGAAAATTTTTCACTCCCACTGGCTCCTGCAACGGGATTACAATTGATTAGAATTTCTATTTTAATATGTGTCACCCTCTCCCTCTTCGCCTGGGCGTTGAACCCGCATGCCTGCTGTCCTGATCTGGAAAAATCAAATATGAGGATGACCTGCTGCCCAACCGAGATTCAAGCGGCGTGCGAAACCACAATGGATGCTAATATGGACAATTGTAGTCCGGAAACCGGCGTAGTGAAACTGGCCGAGACTTCTAAAGAACAGGCTCCACGGAGCGCGGCCACGGCTCTATCAGATACCCAGCCTTCCCAATCCACACATTTCACGGCTCCTCTTAATCCAGGGGCTCTACTTTCAATAATTCCGAAGCCAATCATGGCTTTGCAATCCCGCAACATTCAACCCCCAAAATTGCCTCCAAAATTCGGATGATACTCCCCCTCTAAGCAAATCCGGATAATAAACAAAGGAGAGCAATATGTACAAGATGCTTGGAATAGCACTGGCCGTAATTGCTGTAGGGTTAGCCGTAGTCCCCAACTTTACAGACTGTCAGTCTCACGGAGGAATGATAACCTTGGCCAACGGCAACCAAATTTCCATGAAATGCCACTGGACGGGAGTGGCGGAAATTCCGGTTGGAGTTGGACTGTTCGGAGCGGGCGCCATGATGACTTTTAACCGCCGCCGCGGAGCCCTGCTCAGCCTGTCAATCATGGGGCTGATCATCGGCGCGATGGCGCTGGCTGTGCCCTCAGGGCTCATCGGCACCTGCGCCACCCCCACCATGACTTGCAACACGGTAATGAAACCCGCACTGCTGAGCATCGGAAGTCTGGCGGTAGTGGGCAGCGCCGTTGGCCTGATTATGTCTCGTAAAGCCGCCGAATAACCCGGGGAATAGAGGGGCGGTCGCGAGTGTGCGGCCTCCCTCTTTCCCAAGTAAGTATCCGCACGTATTTGAATATAGAAAGCATTCGCATATAATGATGAAAATGAGTCGATTTAAAAAGTGGCCGGGGTTATAGACCAAAGGAGCTATTAACAATGTATAAAGTTCTCGGAGTAGCTATTTTTGCTATCGCGGTTGCAATTGGCGTAGCGCCATTTTTCACCGATTGTTCCTCCCAGGGTCATTTCATGACGATTGGAATGGGAACTTCCGCCATGCAGGTGCCCATGGCCTGCCACTGGGCCGGCAGATCCGAGTTGGCCGTAGGCATTCCTCTGGCAGTAATGGGGGGCATGTTTACATTTACGAAACGAAAATCAAGCTTGATGTCGCTTTCTATTTTTGCCGGTATACTGGGCGCCCTAGCGATCCTCCTGCCTAATAACATAATGGCGACCTGCGGCAGTGCGACGATGATGTGCAACACTGTTATGAAAC
>JANYKH010000275.1 GCA_025358235.1 Chloroflexota bacterium | reverse complement strand
GTCAATTGCACACAAATAGCAGGCAAGCAATCGCGATGGGCGATAAGGAAAGCGTAACAGTTTGCCTGGGCTAAATGCAGCGACTCATTTTTCTCGATAAATGCGTCAAGATTTTCTGAGGTGGTTTTTATTTCATCGACAATGATTCGTTCATTTTCAAAAAACAGCCCATCCAACCTTCCCTGAACTTTAAGCATTATCTGGGAAAGCTCGAACTCGGCCTCCCGCCGTTTCTGAGATCGTGTCCGTTTTTCCCGGCGAATTAAACTAATTTAAGTAGCATTGCAAGAGTGCTACAAGACGGGCGGAGAAAAAGGACACACAATGGACAATGGACAGCAGCAGCAACCACCCCGGAAGCGGAAGCATTTATCCGGGGAAAAGAAGTATCAGGTTCTTCTGGAAGTGAAGACGAACCCTATAAAGAAGGGTGAGATTCTGCGGCGGGAAGGGCTTTTCCAGAACGATATCAGGCGGTATGATGATATTGCCAGGGCGGCCAGCATCAAGGCGCTTGGGCAGATGCGGCCCGGCAAGAAGCGGCCCACAGAAGTGCCTGCCGAGCAGTATGAGGCGCTGAAACGGGAGCACGATGCTCAGGAGAAGGCCTTAGCAGCGCTAACGGTGGAGTTCATGGCGCTTAAAAAAAAAGTGAATGGGGAATAATTGGGCCAATCGAAGCGGACCGGGTATCCGAAGGGACCAAGAAAGCGATTATGGACGTGATTGTGGAAGGTAAAGCCAAAGGCGTAAGACGGAAGCGGACATGCGCACTGCTCCAGATTGAGGAGCGGCGAGTGCGGCGTTGGTTTTCCCGTCCCAGGCTGACAGACATCAAGCCTGGGCCGGTGCATGCGCCCCATGCCCTGCTGCCGGAGGAGCGAAAGGCCATCATCGCCGTCGCGAAGGACGAGCTGTATGTGGACGACTCCCATCGGGTATTGACGGCCAGATGCGTGGATGGCGGTAGTTTTGCGGTGAGCGCTTCTACGGTGTACCGCGTCATGCGAAACGAAGGTTTGACCACAGACCGTAGCGGACGCAGCCACCGCAATGGGAACAGCCGTAAGCCGGATCGCCCGGAGCTTACGGGACCGGACCAACGGTGGTGTTGGGATGTCAGCTATCTTAGGACTCTGGTCAAGGGCACCTTCCTTTACCTCTATGCGCTTCTGGACGAGTATTCCCGGAAGGTTGTGGCTTTTCGTATAAGCTGGTACTTGGTCAACGCAGAAGGAAAAGAGCTGATCGATGAAGGCATTGCGAAAGAAGGATTGACCCAAGAGCAGATTGACTTATTGGAGCTGTTCAATGACCGAGGCGCACAGATGAAAGCCAAGTCGTTCAAGCAATTCCTCGAAGACCTTGGGATCAGCCAAAAATTTGCCCGGCCTCGGACACCCAATGATAATCCGTACGTGGAATCCTTGTTCGCGACAACCAAGAGTGCGCTGGAGTATCCGGGTACCTTCAAAGATGATGTCGAGGCTATCGCCTATTTCACGGTATATTTTGATTTCTACAACAATGTCCGCCGCCATGGGAAAATCGGCTATGTAACGCCAGCGCAGCGGCACTGCGGGGAGGATAAGGCGATTCTGGCGCTACGGAGTGAGCGGCTTGCAGAAGCCCGCAGGACGCGCTTGCAAAGGAATCGTACGCCAGGAAGCAAAGGCGTAAAAACGAAAACAGCCGAGATTCAAAATGCAATTTACTTGACAGGTGTTTTAGCGTGAGATTAATTTAAACAAAAAGCGGACATTAACTCAAAAACGCGCCGTGACTGTACAGGCACGGATTTCCACTGTTGCTATCCGTGCTTTTCGATTACCGTTACGAGCCACATGAATTTGTCCGGACCCAAGTAGGCCGGCATTCTTTATGTCCTCAAAAAGATAGCCATCTAATGTTGAACGGTTTTTGGCAGCCCTAATAACAAACCCCTGTCCAGCCTCGGTTATTTCCTTTAGCAAGAAAAAGATATCTGCTTCACGGTCCGCTATTTCGATAACCTTTGTCTGTCTTGGCAGGTGTTTCTGAACATCTCTGCAACCTTTAAACCATTTCTCGCTTTCCCGGGATCGTTTAAAACGGTGGTAATATTTTTCTTTCTCCGGGAACCAACCTTGACGCACAAAAACATTCTGATGTAACAGTCCGAGAGGTTCCTTGGTTTGCCCGTTCAGGGTAAAAACGGAATGAACCAGCATCC
>JANYKH010000273.1 GCA_025358235.1 Chloroflexota bacterium | reverse complement strand
GCAGCCTGCCGCGGCCACCCTTATCCCCTGGATATGGGTCACTTCGTCCGGACTGCGTTCCTCAATGACAATATCATCGCCCGTAGCCAGGCTGGTGTCAATGGTTGACGTGGGGGCAGCGATGTAGAAAGGCATGCCGTGGGTTTTGGCCAGAACCGCTACGCTGTAAGTGCCGATTTTGTTGGCGGAATCCCCGTTGCGGGCGATGCGGTCCGCACCCACGATCACGAGGTTTATCTTGCCCTGTTTCATAATCCAGCCGGCCATGTTATCCGTGATCAATGTGACCGGAACGCCCGCTTTACAGAGTTCCCAAACAGTGAGGCGAGCGCCCTGGAGGAGGGGCCGCGTCTCGTCCGCGTAGACGTTGATCTTCTTACCCTGCTGTTGGGCTTTAATGATGACGCCCAGCGCCGTGCCGTAGCCGGTGGTAGCGAGAGGGCCGGTGTTGCAGTGGGTCAGGATAGTATCGCCATCTTTTATCAAGGCAGAACCATGTTCGCTGATAAGACGGGTTGATTCGATTTCTTCAGCCTGGATACATTCGGCTTCGGCGATCAGGGCCTTTTTGATTTGCTCAATTTCCCGCAGTCCGGCAATCGCCTTTTCCATCCGTTCCAGCGTGGCGAAGAGGTTGCGGGCGGTGGGGCGAGTGGCCCCGATATCTTTAATAACGGTCTTTAAACCGGCGGAAAATTCGTCGTAAGATTGGGCTTTAATATTGAGAGCGCCCAGCGCTACGGCATACGCCGCGGCGACGCCGATGGCCGGCGCGCCCCGGACTTTTAATTCTTTAATAGCCGTGGCAGCGTCATGGTAGTCAGTGAGGGTTAAATAGTCCTCTTGGGCGGGCAGGCGGGTTTGATCGAGGATGCGCAGCCTGTCACCCAGCCACTGGACTGCGCAATAACCGGTATTCAGTCCCGCTCCCCCTGCTGCATGGCGGGTGTGGTTTGACGGTTGTAGTCCATTTTCAGCCATTTTTCACGTTTGATTTCCATCAGTATGAAACTGTAGCCGTCCCGGTAGAGGTAGCCGCAGCGGGTGAATCCACAAGTTTCGAAGCAACGGTGGGCGCGAAAATTCCAATCGAGCGTCTTGAGGTGCACCTGGACCATATCAGTCTCAGAAAAAACATACTTCAACAGAGCGCGGACAGTGTCCCGCCCATATCCTTTAGCCCAATATGCGCGGTCGCCGATCATAATACCCAATTCGGTTTCACGGCGTTTTTCGTTGATATTGTAATAGGAGCAGTTGCCGATATGCTTTCCTTCCAAAGTCAGAATCGACAACATGCGGCGGATCTGGCTGGGAGCACGCAGTTGGGCTGAATATTCCGAGGCATATTCGCGGAACGTAAGTTCAATGGAGGGCGAAGCGTCCAGCCGGGCCAGCTCCGGGTCCATCTGCCACTGGTAATCCTGGCGCGCGTCCCCGAGCTCTTTTTCACGCAGTTTTACTTTTTCGCCGTAAACTAAAGTACCCATAAAACCAAGTACCCACCAGGAGCGGGTTTAACTCTCCCCTTCCTCGTCTTCTTCGTCCTCTTCTTCTTCCATACCGCTTTCCCAGATAGGCTCGGTAAAATAATCGATGTACTCGCCCATGGCCTGGGCAGCCATTTGTTTGATGTGCTCCTTCGCCTCTTCCGCCACCTGCATCAGGTCCGAAAGTTCAAGTTTAATATCGAGCACATCTACCAATATACGCAGCACGGCGAGAGCCGCCATGGGGTTCTGAATCCTGGTGGCATAAGCCGGCACTTCGCCGAGTAAGCAGATACCTTCCATATTGCGCTCTTTAGCTACGCCCATCAGCAGGCCGTTAAGGCCCGCGATCTGCAGATTACTGGCCTGAACCAGGTTAAATTCTTTAATATCTTTGCTGATTTCCGGGCTGGTGACAACACCCCATACCCGGGGGTTTTCCGTATGGTGCATGCGTGTCATCGCCGCGGCAAAGGTGTAAATACGCTCTACACCGAGTTTTTCCGCCACATCAAGGACAGTGTTGGCCAGTTCGTAGCCTTTGGCCGCGGGCTGATCTTCGCCGACAAACAGGACCACGTCATGTTCGCCGTTCTTGTTCTTCCAGTAATAAAAGACGCTGGCGGGAAATTGCGGCGCTTCAACGACGTTATCTTTGACGGTCACGCCGATGGGATCGAAGAAAAAAGGAGCATCGATTTCACCGAGATCTTTAAATCCCAGCTTGCCCTTAAGATAGGCAGCGACGATCATGGAGACGTTGCCGATGCCCGGCCACGCCGCGATTAAGATAGGCGATTTAAGTTTGGGCCGCGCGTATAACCTGACGAGTCCTTTCATTCTGCACCTCTAAAAGCCCCTCACCACCCCTCTTCCGCCCAGATTTGGGGCCAAGCCCGGAATAAGAGAGGGATACCCCCGATATTTTCCGCTCTATTCTACTACACTTTGCGTCAGTTTTCTTTAACCGCCACGGAAATGGCGGGGCAGTAGATGTGGGGAGTCTGGAGGAAGCTGCCCACCCACTGGGACTCGCTGCCGAGACCGGCCAAATTCTTCAGAAGCTGGTAAACGTTGCCGGAAATAATCGTATTCTTGACCCGGCCTTTGACCTTACCGTTCTCAACTTTATAACCAAGAAGAACGTTACCGCTGAAATCGCCGCCGAGGATATTGCCCATCTCCGCGCCGATTAACTGCTCGATGATCAGTCCTTCTTTCATATCTGCGATCATATCCTCGAACCGGTCTTTACCGGCGGGAATGATAAAAGAACTGGGTGCAGGCGCGGGCAAACCACCCCGCCTCGCCCCGTTGCCGGTGCTCTTTTTACCGGCCCGCCCGGCGGTCTGCAAATCATAAATAAACCCCATGACCTTGCCGTTTTCAATTAACGGCGTCCGCTGGCTGGGCACGCCTTCATCATCGCAGGGTCGACTGCTGGTTCGGTAAGGGGTTAAAGGATCATCTCGCAGTGAGAACCGCGGATCAAAAACCAACTGTCCAACTTTACCCCCGACCGGGGAAGCGCCGTCCAGCACGGTTTTGCCGTTAAAAGCGGCCATCAGAGGCATAATCATGGCCGAGGCTACACCGTCAGGAGTAAAAATAACAGGCATAGAACGAGTGGCGGCAGTGGCCTGTTCCTTCGCCCATTCCAGCTTGCGGATAATTTCATCGGTTAGCTTTTTTGTATCAGTTAACGGACGGCAGGAAGAATCGCTTTCGCCGACGAACAGCATATCCGTACCCTTAATGAGGGTGCCTTCCATGCTCATGCCGAAGAATGTCTTGCGGTATCCAGCATGGCCACCCCGGGTATTCACTACCGAAATGGAGACTTCGCCTTTTTCCACCCCTCCCTCGCACAAAATGCCGGGGGAATACGCGGCGATGGCAGAAATCATGTTCTCGCCGAGTTTGATCATATTTTCAGTGGTTATATTTTTAACGGACTCGTCAACAATCTCAGTTTTGGGAAATTTGGAAAGTTCCGGAAATTGAAATTTGGCCGGCGCGCCGAACGCGGCAGTCTCGACAGCAGCCTTGATTATATCAAGGCCGTTGGCTATCTGGTTGCCGGTGGCGTAGCCCGTACGGCCGTTCTTGACCACCCGCACCGCCATACTGTTGCTCTGCTTGTTTTGCATATGCTTCAGCCGGTTTGACTCAAACGCAACCGTCGTTTCCTGTGAGGTGGCGTAGTATATTTCCGCTTCGTCAGCCAGTTTACGGGCTTCCCCGAGTAAATCTTGCATTTAGCGACCTCCCACCAGGCACTTCTGGATACGGATATGCGGACTGCCATTGGAAACGGGGAGGGGTGATTGTCCACCCTTGCCGCAGCCACCGCCCTGGTTCATGTCCAGATCGTTACCGATCGCATCGATATTCTTCAATGTGGTAAACAGATCGCCGGTCAACTGCACCGGCTTTATTGCCTCTTCAACACGGCCGTTGCGGATCATGTAAGCCTCGCCGGAAGCAAAGGTAAACATTTCCATACTGGTCTGGCCGCCGTACCAGTTCTTGACGTAGATGCCTTCTTTAACATCCGCGATAATCTCCTGGAAGGACATCTTGCGCGGCTCGATGTAGGTATTGGTCATCCGCACGATGGGCGGAAAGCGGTAGTTGATGGCGCGGGCATTGCCGGTCGGTTTTTCACC
>JANYKH010000072.1 GCA_025358235.1 Chloroflexota bacterium | reverse complement strand
CGCTTTGGCCGTGCCGCCATCTTTTTCAGGGGCTGCTTCCGGCGTAAATAATGCCATGGCCCGCATCGCGGCCCTGTTGGCGGTGGCGGTGTTGGGAGTCGTCATTCTGACGGCGTTTAAAATCGACCTGCAAAACCGGCTGGCAATCTCGACTCTTTCCCCGCCCCAGCAATCGGTTCTTTTAGACCAGTCTACCCGGCTCGGTGCAGTCGTTGTGCCAACGTCATTTAGCCTGGCTGCTCAAACTGAATCCCGTGCCATAGTCCGTGAATCGTTTATATTTGCCTTCCGCTGGACGATGGCAGTTTGCGCCTTAATGGCCTTACTGGCGGCGCTGGCCTCTTACCTGCTGATTCATAACCAACCGCCAGGGCCGATCCGGGTTTCAACTGACCGGCCTGGCTAACACGTATTATCCCGAATAGATATTCCCCGGCTTGGAGAAGTAATCTGGACTGGAGGCAATAATCATGAAAAAGATAATTATCGCCCTTCTGATTTGTTTAATCGGCGCCGTACTGCCGGCGTGTATCGGCACAACTGAGCCCCCATTATCTCCTTCCATCGGGAGCAGCATCACGCCAGCCTCAGCCGTCCCCAGGGCGCCGGTTATCGTCGCTTCCAAAATCGATACCGAGGGCGGGCTGCTCGGTCAGATGATTATCGCCTTGCTGAATAACAGCGGCATCCCCACCACGGACAAGACCCAGTTCGGGCCTACTTCAGTTGTGCGCCAGGCGCTTATTTCCGGTGAAATCGATATTTATCCTGAATACACCGGCAACGGCGCATTTTTCTTCAATGAACCTGATTCCATTATTTGGAAAGATGCTAAAGCCGGTTATGACCGTGTTAAGACCCTGGATATGCAAAAGAACAACATTGTCTGGCTGAAACCTTCTCCCGCCAACAATACTTGGGGTATCGCCATCCCCAAGGCTCTTTCTGACTCAAAAAATATCAAAAGCTTGACGGATTTTGCCGCCTATATTAACGGCAGTAATACGGTAAAACTTATCGGTTCCCAGGAATTTGTCACCAGCGCGGCGGCCTTGCCCGCTTTCCAGACGGCCTATAAATTCACACTGCGCCAGGATCAGCTGATCGTTGTTTCCAGCGGTGATACCGCCCAGACGGAAAAAGCGGCCTCAGACGGGACTAACGGCGTAAACGCTGCGATGGCCTACGGAACGGACGGATCGCTGGCGGCCCTTGGACTGGTTTTCCTGGCCGACCCTCTGAATGTCCAGCCCGTTTATGAACCCTGCCCTATCGTGCGCAACGCAGTGTTAGGAGCTTATCCCAATATTGAAACCGCGCTTGACCCGATAGGCACGCTCGACCTGACTACCCTTCAATCCCTCAATGCTCAGATAGCAGTGCAGGGCAAGAACGCCGCCGAGGTTGCCCGCGCCTACTTGAAACTGAAGGGCTTTCTGAAGTAGTCTATCGATAACTGGATGCAGGTACTTAAAAAGCGGTTTGCGCCAAAGAACCGGCCCCCGTTTGACCGGGTGACTTTCTTTGCGTCCACAGTCGGTCTTTTAGCTTTCCTCGGCGATTGGTTTACCGTCCGTCCCAATCGCCTCGCCCCCGGAGCCGGCATGGAATTGGTAGAAGCCGCCGGTCCGCTGGTTTTTGCGGTACTGTTGATTTTGTGGCACTCCGGTCTCATTTTTAGCTTCAATTATTACCGCCGCGGCTTTGCCCGCGCCTTTGTTATCATGAGCGTACTTTTACCCTCGATTATTCTTTTTCTGGTTGGGGGCGTGGCGCAATCGCTCGCCGTTCAGGCCGGGGAATCCGGCCGTGTTTCGGTTGGAGTTGGATTGTGGGTGGCACTAGCCGCCGCTTTTCTTTTGGCTTCGGTGGTTATCCCCAAATATAGTCCGGGCGCCGGGTTTCGTTCACTTGCCTGGCTCACCCTCGTGGTTTTGCCGGTGATTTTGGTAGCTTCCGGCTGGCTCAGTGATTTCTCCGTTTTACAGGAGATTGCGGCGCAGGGCAGTCGTTTTCGCCAGGAAGCTTTGAACCATGTACGGCTAACCGGCATCGCCGTCCTGTTGGGCACGATTATCGGCATTCCTTTCGGCATCTGGGCCTTTCGTAGCCAACGCGCCAACGGAGCGATTTTCTTTGTCGCTAACATTACCCAGACCGTGCCCAGCCTCGCTTTATTCGGGCTGCTGATCGCCCCCCTCTCCGCCCTGTCTTTCGCTTTTCCTGTCCTCCGTGATTTCGGTATCCGCGGCATCGGCGCGACTCCTGCCCTGATCGCTCTGACGATTTATTCTCTTTTGCCCATCATTCGCAATACCTTCGTTAGCCTGGATGGTATTGATCCGGCCATGATTGACGCCGGGCGGGGTATGGGCATGAGCCGGACGCAGATATTCCGCCGCATTCAGGCCCCGCTCGCCGCCCCCCTTGTCATGGAAGGGGTGCGTATCAGCGCTGTTCAGGCAGTGGGTAACACCGCGGTCGCCGCGTTAATCGGAGCGGGGGGACTGGGTTTTTTTATCTTCCAGGGACTCGGCCAGGCTGCCGCGGACCTGATTTTGGCAGGCGCTATCCCCATCATCTTGCTTGCGCTTCTGGTGGACACTTTTATGCGGTTAATGGTGGCAGCGGTAAAACCGCATGGTGCCAGATTATGATTAAGCTGGAAAGGGTCACCAAACGCTACGGCAATGTTATCGCCGTGGATGATTTATCCTTGGAAATTTCAGATAGCTGCACCTGTGTTTTGATCGGGCCGTCCGGCTGCGGTAAAACCACCACCCTTCGCCTCATTAACCGCCTTGCGGATCCGGATTCCGGCACGGTTCTGGTGAGGGGTGTGGATACCCGCAAATTAAAGCCGGAGGACCTACGGCGTTCCATCGGCTATGCCATCCAGAGCGTTGGCCTCTTTCCTCACCTGACTGTCGGCGCTAACATCGGTGTCGTCCCCAGTCTGCTGCATTGGGACAAAATGCGCATTAAGAATCGCATCGAAGAATTGCTGCAATTGGTTGGGCTGCCGTCCAACATATACGCCAACAAATATCCCAATGAACTCTCGGGCGGGGAAGCCCAGCGAGTGGGCGTAGCCCGTGCTCTGGCCGCCGACCCTCCCATACTCCTTATGGATGAACCATTCGGGGCGGTGGACCCCCTGACGAGGGAAAAATTGCAGACCGAGTTTTTACATATCCAGCGGCAATTGAAAAAGACCATCGTCTTGGTTACTCATGATCTGGATGAAGCTATTCGTTTAGCAGACCGAATCGGGGTGATGAAGGCGGGGCGTATCATTCAGTTTGATACGCCGGAAGCTATCCTTTCCCGGCCGGCGGATGACTTCGTGCGCGGGTTCGTAGGCACAGACCGCGCTCTGAAGCGGCTGTCCCGGATGATTGTTAAAGACTTCATTAAGCCTGTTTCTTCATTGCGGGTGGGTCAAGCTATTTCTGAAGTCCGCGCCGCCATCGGTAAACAGCCTTCAGTTTGGGTCACGGACGAGGGCGGTCAACCTCTGGGATGGCTTGACCGCGAAGACGCTCAGCATGGAAAATCGATTGAAAACTCCATGGTTAAAATAAATCTCTCCGAGATTGCCTTAAATGAAAATTCTACTCTGAGAGTTGCCCTGTCACGCATGCTGGGGCAAGGTTTTAGGGGACTGCCGGTGGTTGATTCCGCCGGGCGTTTGATCGGTGAAATCACATTGAGCGATGTCGAAGCCGCGACCGCTCAAAGGGAGTCATGAGGTGGTTGGCAAATACTGGCGGCTCACCTGGCTGGTCGCGGCTGTTGCGGCGTTCTCTTTTGGCGTAGTGTGGTTGGACGGGGGTACTACTCTCTCCGGTGTTTTTCCTGCGCTTTCTCGACTGTTCTACCCTAACGCGAGCCTCGCCTCTCTGGTCTGGCAGCACGTTCAGCTTGTCGCATTATCCAGCATGGCTTCTGCCCTCACCGCTATCCCACTGGCCGTCATCGTCAGCAGACCTGCCGGACGGGACTTTCAGCCCCTGGCCGGTCTGGTGGCCTCATTTGGGCAGACCTTCCCGCCAGTGGCCGTCCTGGCGCTTGCAGTGCCCGCTCTGGGTTTTGGTTTCACTCCTACGTTGGTCGCTCTCTGGCTTTACGGGTTATTACCTGTCCTGCGCAACAGCATGGCCGGTCTTGCCGGCGTCCCTGCCGGTGTTTTGAATTCGGCTCAGGGCATGGGCATGTCTCCGCTGCAATCTTTATTCAAAGTTGAATTACCGTTGGCCGCGCCCGTGATTCTGGCCGGCTTAAGAACATCCGTGGTGATAAATGTGGGCACGGCGATGATCGGGGCTTTGATTGGGGCGGGGGGGCT
>JANYKH010000061.1 GCA_025358235.1 Chloroflexota bacterium | reverse complement strand
CACTGCAGTCTCCACCGTCACCGCCACTGCAACCGTAGCCCCCCCCATCTCCGTCCCCGCGAATGCCGAAGAATTCTACAAAGTTAACGGCATTACCCTGGTCGTCAACGGCAGCGTTGGCGGCGGCACGGATTATGCCG
Organism: Chloroflexota bacterium; assembly: GCA_025358235.1. Classification (GTDB taxonomy): domain Bacteria; phylum Chloroflexota; class Dehalococcoidia; order Dehalococcoidales; family RBG-16-60-22; genus JACPQH01. Next base: position 3,443 of record JANYKH010000061.1, on the reverse strand, counting down.
GTCGCGCTTTCGCCAGCTACTGGTCAGAGGCCACTGGTGGCCCTGGCATGATGCTTCAGACCAAATCCGGCGGCGGCGGTCTTGAAGGCCTCAACTACGTTCACGGCGCCAAACCCGATGGTCTTACCATCGGTATGACCACCTTCGCTTCGGATATCGCCACCCCCAGACTGCTCGGACTTCCGGGCATTACCTGGGATGCCAAGACTCTTGGCTGGATCGGCATGTTCGGCGATACCCCCCATGTTATCATGATCAAGCCTGATGCCACCTACAAGACTGTCGCTGATCTTCAGGCCGCTCCCAAACTTCGCTGGTCCGCCACCAACCCCGGTTCCTCAGTCGGCCCCAGCGCCGTATTCGCCCTGATCATCATGGGACTGGACAAGAACTCCCAGATGACCTGGGGTTTTGAAACCGTCGAGCAGGGCCTTGCCATGAAGAGAGACGAAGTTGATATTTACGCCGCTTCAGCTCAGAACGCTCTTGATGATATTGACAAGGGCTTTTCCAAGATGTTCTGCACCCTGACCACCAACCAGAGCGCCTGGGCCAAGCCGAAAGAAGTACCACCTATCACCAAGCTCATGACCCTCAACGCTGATCAGAAAGATATGCTGACCTTCGTCGAAGCTCTGGGCACTGGCAAAGTTCTCTATACTCCCCCTGGAGTCGATGCTGGCAAACTGGCCTATCTTCGCGCCAACTTTGACAAGGTTATGAAGAACGAAGGTTTCCTCAAGATCATCAAGGTACGCTTCCCCGTCTGGGATCCGCCCACCGATTATAAGGGTGTCATCGCCATGCAGGACGCGGTCCTGGGCTGGGATACCACCAAGCTGAAAGCTCTTTCAGACATTGTAAAGAAGTGGGTTAAATAACCAGGTTTAAACTAAACCCGGGGCCGGGCCTCAAATTGTATGGGGCCCGGCCTTTTTTTATTGAGAATATTCTAAATATTGCTTGTGTTATCAACTATTCGAGCAGTTTATAAAGGCCTGTCCGTAGACGTTGCGCCAGCATAACAGGTGTAGACGTATAATATCGGTCGTAATATTCCCGCCGCTGAGACAAAGGTCACACGTACCTGAGAAAGCGTACGCCTTTAGCATAGGAAGTCAAATAAATCAAAATGTTTGTTTGTCATTGACACCCCGCTTAACATGATGATATAATTTGCTCATGGCTAAAGTAGATGCATTAGACGAAAGGCTCATCAAACTCTTGCAGCAGGATGCTCGGCGGAGCAGCGATGTTCTGGCCAAGCAACTGGACGTCAGTCCTGCCACCGTGCGGCGCCGAGTGCGCAACTTGATCCGCAAAGGTGTTGTCCGGATCGCCGCTATTCCTGATCCGGAAAAAGTAGGGCTGCCCCTGGCCGCGATTATCGCGCTCAACGTGGACCACGAGAGACTGGAAATTGTCATGAACAATCTGTCGGCCCGACGGGAGGTTGGTTGGGTCTGCACGACGACCGGACGCTTCGATATTCTTGCTATGGCCCGGTTTCACTCTACAGAGGAACTTTCCAGATTTGTCCAAAGCGAGATGACGAAAATCGATGGCGTACGGGATAGCGAAACATTTGTCTGCCTCGATACCCGCATGACAAAATAACGACCAAAACCTTCAATTCACGAAAAACAATTTACCGGGTGGCCTCAAAAGCCCCCGGTAAGTTATTTTAGGGGCATTAACCGGTTATCATAGCTTCTGCGGCACCACGGGCAGCCCGTCAATGCGGCAGGTTTTTAAATATTTGCGGCAGGCTTTCCAGTCCGGGCAGTGCTTTTCCACCAGTTTCCAGAAGGCGGGAGAGTGGTTCATTTCCCTGGTGTGGCACAGTTCATGAATGATCACATAATCCAGCACAGGCAGCGGCAGCGAGATTATTCGCCAGTTGAAACTAAGTGTGCCGCTACGCGAACAACTGGCCCAACGAGTACGCTGATTTCTTATTGTAAGGCGGGAATAGGTTGCGTTAATGGACTTACCAAGTTCCACGGCCCGCGCCGTTATGACTATTCGGGCCTGACTGCGGTACCACTTCTCAATGACCTCTTCTATCTTTTGACTGCCGGCAATACCCACTTTGAGACAGCCATCCTCGCGGATAACCTGATTGTGAGATCCATTGGGTAGTCCGCGGACGACCTGTATCTCGTCGCCCATCAGATTGACATAACAACCGAACCGGCACTCCGGGATAATATCGGTTTCTTGCCTAAGTGCCTCGACGTGACGGATTATCCACTTTTTTCTTGCTTCAAGAATTTCCGGGAGATGCTGGATTTTGAAACGATGCGGCACAACGATTGTCAGCCCTTCAGTTTTGCTAATTTGAATCCGGACCAGACGCGCCTTTATGCTTTTTTTGAGCCGGGCAGAATATAATTCACCATTCAGGCGGAATTGATATGTTGTAAACTGCGGCTGCGCCGAGCGGTCAACCATTAATGTTCTTCCTTCTCTACCGCCCCGGGCAAGGACCGCGGCATAAATTAAGGGAAATTGATTCTGCTGATTATAACATTTTCGAAGAGGAGAGCCACATCAAGTTTGGCTAGTTCGCTTTGAACTGACGTGAATATTCTAAGGCTTTTCCTAATGCCGGCATTCTTAATATGCCGCGAAGGCCCAGAACGTTCAGACTTATTAGTTCAATCCAAACCAGACAGTTTATCATCATTAAACGTTCCATGAGACCCAACAGGGGTATCCCAATGAGCACCAAGGCCGCACATACCACCCAGAGAGCCAACGCCACCAGGCCGACCAATGTGTTCGATAACTTTAATCCATGCGGTATTGCATGTTGCTTGAATCCCTGGCCGAGGGCCAGCACAGCCACAGGGAAAAGCAACGTCATGAATCTGGCGGACTGGTCATGAATGGCGTTGGGCAGTGTCCGCGCGCTCCCTTCGGGTTGGGTGGGGCAAACCGCAATAATGATAAAACAGACTCCGATCAGGGCCAGAGCAAGAATACCAATCCTGGAAGCTCTGCCAACCGGGATTGATTTGGCCAGGCGGCAAGCCATGGTCAGGAACAACACGGCGAAAAGCCCAAACATAATAACTTGAAACCAGCCAAACGGCCCCCAGACGAGGGAACTGATCGTATCGCTGAAACGGTTGTAATTCAGGTTTATCATTTCAAGGGAACTGGTGCCGGCCAAGAGAATCACCGGACTTAACACTACTCCGGCATCAAGCAATAACTCTCCGATTTTTGAAAATGCCTGATAGTTGTTCCTGTTGCAACTAATGGTTTTTGCGTTCAGGTTTATCATATTATTACCACCTGTGTGTATGGCATTATGAAAGGGGACCACATGTAATTAAAACGGCAATCAAATAGGGGACCACCTTAACTACTAAACATAAAGTAAGAATTTCGGTATGCTAGAGATCATGGCGGCATACCGGAGGAAGGATGATTAA
>JANYKH010000256.1 GCA_025358235.1 Chloroflexota bacterium | reverse complement strand
GCGCATGCAACGGCTGGGTATCCGCCCGGAACGACTCCAGCTTGAATGGATGAGCGCCGCGGAAGGCCAGAAATTCGCTGAGACGATGGCCTTCATTGACAAGCTGCGCGCGTCTGTGACCCCGGAAGAAATCAAGCAAACCCGCGAGACTCTGGAAGCCCTGGACCGGAAGAAAAAACCGGCTGCGGCAGCAAAGTAGAGGGCAAATTAAATGGCCAAAGAAGCCAAATTTAAATGCATGCACTGCGGCAATGAATGGCCCGTCCCTTCCGGCGTGAAACCGGAAGCCGATGAGCGTGTTTGCCCCAAATGCCGCAGCAACAGCGTCCGCTATCTCAAAGGTGAGAACGAAGCAACTTAATTGTCATTGCGAGGAGTCGCAGACGACGAAGCAATCCGTCCCAAATTTCCTCTCCCCTTAAACAACTTAATCAATACCACAGAGGATTAAGGTGAGGGGACACTACTACAGCACATACAATGCGGCCACAAACGGCCGCTCCCGAAGAAATCGGGAGAGTTAGAGTGAGGGGTCGGCTACCCCTGTTACTCTGTTGCCGGCTTGTCTTATACTTCTCGTTGGGATGTTTATCTTGTACAATTGTCCCAAACGCGGCACCGTTGCCAAACGGAATTTAACCGCACCCGCTCCGTTGGCAGATATTGGTTTAAGGATTGTGAAATTGTTGAAATCTAGTGAATATGCTTTGATGCAGGGGCGGCGCCTATGCGCGTAATACCGGCCTCTGATATTACGAAAACCGTTGCCCGCCTCTACCAGGAGGCCAACGTTAACTTGCCTGCGGACGTGGTGGCGGCACTGGAAAAAGCACGGACCGATGAAGCCTCTCCTTCCGGCAAAGCCGTGTTTGACCGCATCATGGAAAACATCCGCATCGCCGCCGCCGAGAAGATTCCGCTCTGTCAGGACTGCGGCACCGCCACCGTCTTTATCGAAATCGGTCAGGACGTAAATATCTCCGGTGATAGCCTTGACACTGCCGTTAATAAAGGCATTGATAAGGCCTGCCGGGACGGCTTCCTGCGGCGCTCGATCGTTGCCCATCCCTTCTCCACCCGCACCAATACCGGTGATAACACCCCCGCCGTCATTCACACTGAAATCGTGCCCGGCGGCAAGGTAAAAATCAGCGTCCTCGCCAAAGGTGGCGGCTCGGAGAATATGGCCCGCCTGGTCATGCTTTCCCCGTCTTCAGGCAGGCAGGGCATCATAGATTTTGTGGTCAATGCTGTTGAACAGGCCGGCGGCAACCCCTGCCCACCTATTATTCTCGGCCTCGGCATCGGCGGCAGCGCGGAGAAATGCCTGATTCTGGCCAAGAAATCCCTGCTGCGCCAGACCGGCAAAAATAACACCGACCCCGAAACCGCCGCCCTGGAAAAAGAAATATTGGCTGCCGTGAATAAGCTGGGCATCGGCCCGATGGGTTACGGCGGCTCGCAGACTGCCCTCGCCGTCCACATCGAGACTTTCCCCTGCCACATGGCTTCCCTCCCCGTGGGCTTAAGCATTCAGTGCCATTCCGCCCGGCACATTGAGGCGATAATTTAATGTCCAAACAAATTAATCTTCCTCTTTCGGAAGCCGATGTTAAAGAATTGCATGCCGGGGATGAAGTGCTTTTAACCGGCACCATCTACGTTGCCCGGGACGCCGCCCACAAACGCCTCATCGAGGCGCTGGATAAGGATATCCCCCTCCCCTTTGATATCACAGGTCAGACCATTTATTACATGGGCCCCTCCCCCGCCCGTCCCGGCCAGATCAGCGGGTCCGCCGGGCCTACCACCAGCGGCCGCATGGATGCATATACCCCCCGTTTGCTGGCCGTGGGGCTGAGGGGTATGATAGGCAAAGGCAAGCGCTCCCCCGCGGTTAAAGAGGCCATCCGCCAGTATGGGGCCGTCTATTTCGCGGCGGTGGGTGGTATCGGGGCGCTGCTTTCGAAGGTCATTACCTCTTCGGAAGTGATTGCCTATGCGGAACTTGGAGCGGAAGCGGTGCGTAAACTAGAGGTAAAAGATATGCCTGTCACCGTCATAAACGACATTTACGGCGGCGATCTTTACGAGACCGGCAAAGCCCAATACTGCAAGCAGGACTGAAATGGCTTATTTCGACTATATTATCGTTGGCACCGGCATAGCAGGACTATATACCGCCATTCTCGCGCAGCAAAAAGGCACTGTCCTCATCCTCACGAAAGGCAGTATTGACGATTGTAATACCAAGTACGCCCAGGGCGGCATCGCCGCGGCGGTCAGCGAAAACGATTCTGCGGACCTGCATTTTAAAGATACTGTTCAGGCCGGCAACGGCCTCTGTGACGATGAAATGGTGCGTCTGCTGGTCAATGAAGCCGCGGAATGCATCGATAGCCTGGTTACCCTCGGGGTGCCCTTTGATACCGTCGATGGCCGGGTGGCCCTGGCCACGGAAGCCGCCCATTCGCGTCCCAGAATCCTTCACGCCGGTGGAGACGCCACCGGAGAATATATCGAAATTACCCTCAGTGATCATGTCCGTTCCTGCAAACTGCCCATTCTGGAAGATACGCTGGTCACGGATATTATCGTTGAGAACAAGACGGTCAAGGGAATTAAAGCTCTGGACTGCCGCAGCGGTTCTGTCGAGGAATACACCTGCAGTAATCTCATTTTGGCCTGTGGCGGCGCGGGTCAGCTGTATAAACTCACCACCAATCAGGCCACTGCCACCGGTGATGGGGTCGCCCTCGCTTACCGGGCCGGTGCGGAAATCATGGACATTGAATTTTATCAGTTTCACCCCACCGCCCTCCGCCTCCCCGGCGTGCACCCTTTCCTGATCTCGGAAGCGGTCAGGGGTGAGGGCGGCATCCTCCGCAACGTAGAAGGCCGCCGCTTTATGCCGGACTATATCCCGGAAGCCGATCTTGCCCCGCGGGATATCGTCGCCCGCAGCATAACCTATGAAATGAAAAAAACCGGCACGGACCGCGTTTTCCTAGATGTGACGCACCTGCCCCGCTCTGTCATCACTACCCGGTTCCCGCATATCTACCGCTTCTGTCTGGACCATGGCCTCGATATTACGAAAGGCCTCATTCCAGTGGCGCCTGCCGCCCATTATATGATGGGGGG
>JANYKH010000218.1 GCA_025358235.1 Chloroflexota bacterium | reverse complement strand
CGCAGACTTACGCAGATTAGCAATTTTAGGCATCGTCATGTTCTAGCGGCCGATTAGAATCTTTTCTGATAAAAAATTTGGTTTCGAGCCTGCCCGGTTCAGGACGTTATTGTATTCGTCCATGACCAATTGAGAAACGCTGTCCCAATCATACCGGACTGCCTTTATTTCGCCGCGGCGCCCCATCTTCCAGCGCAGGGATTCGTCTCGCAGCAGTGTCAACAGAGACTCCGCCAGTTTTTGAGGGTTGCGGGGCGGCACTAAAAGACCTTCTGATTCATTGGTAACAACACTGCGGTAGCCGTCAATATCCGTGGCCACAATTGGCTTGCCTACCGCCATCGCTTCCAGCAAAACAATACCGAAGCTCTCATGCCCCGTCGCCGGCAGGCAAACAACATGCGCCCGTTTGTAGAACCGAGGCAGGTCATCATAGCTGGCAAAACCTTCAAAGACAACATCCTTAATCCCGTATCGGAGTACTTTGGCTTCGTAAAAACGGCGCAGGCTCGTGCCAGGTCCTACAAGTATCAGACGCGATTCAGGGACCTGTTCTTTTACGATACGGAAAGCATCTATAAGATCATTGACACCTTTACGTTTCTCCATGCGGCCGACAAAGAGGATGTTCAATTTGCCGTCGTTATATCTGTCTACCGGAGAAACATCAGGGCGAAAATGGTGAGAGTCAATACCGTTGGGAATGATTTTGTAGTCCGCGGGGAAAAACCGGTTGGCGTAACCCGCTGCAACATCTGATACCGCAACGCGGCTGTCCAGTTTCTGAAACCATTTGTCCAGAAGATGTTTACCCACAGGAGTCCAAAAGCTGTACCAGGGCTTGCCGCCGGAGGCGTGAAATGTGCCTACGGTAGGCACGGGACAAAGCCGCAGCACGGTGGTGCAGAGCATCGGCATCAGGGGTTCGTGGAGGTGGCAGATATCGAACTGTTCTCTTTCAAAGATTTCCTTGACCTGGTTCCCCAGCAGCAGCGAAAGAGTAATTCGTGCGACGGAGCCGCTGGCGGGGACGGGGCGGGGTTTGCCTACAGGTATGAAACGGTCTCCAAAAGCTGTGATAGACTTTGAAGCCGGTGCGATCACACGCACATCGTGCCCCATCGCCGTAAAATGCTGCTCTAGACAGGAGATGTGGTTAACCACCCCCCCCGGGTAGGCAAAGTCATACGGCGATACCAAAGCGATTCTCATAATCCACCTAGAACTTACCCGGAAAGCTTACGCAGCCGGTTTCGTCTTGGCGTCTTTCTTCTTAGCTCCGGTTTCTTCCGGCTTCATGGGATATTTGGCGATAAATTCCTCGACCATACGGTGAGCTTCATCATCGCTGGGCTGAATGGGCGGAGTCTTCATGAAGTAAGCAGAAGGTCCATCAAGCTGGCCTTTCAATCCGTAATCCAGTGCCAGTTTGCAGCAGCGGATGGCATCGATGACGACGCCGGCTGAGTTGGGCTTATCATAAACTTCCATCTTAAGTTCGATGTTCAAGGGCACATCGCCGAAGGTGCGGCCTTCCATGCGGATATAGCACCATTTGCGGTCCTGCAGCCAGGGAATATAGTCGCTCGGGCCGACGTGAATGTCGTCCGGATTCATTTCATAATCAAGCTGGGATGTAACGGCGCCGGTCTTGGAAATCTTCTTGGACTCAAGCCGTTCGCGCTCAAGCATGTTGAGGAAGTCCGTATTGCCGCCGAAGTTCAGCTGATAAGTTCTTTCAAGTTTCACGCCGCGGTCTCTGAAAAGACGGGTGAGGACGCGGTGGGTGATTGTGGCGCCAACCTGTGATTTAATGTCATCGCCGATAACGGGCAAGCCCTTGGCGGCGAATCTGTCCTGCCAGTATTTCTGGCTGGCGATAAAGACGGGGATGCAGTTAATGAAACCGCAGCCGGCTTCAAGAATCTGCTCGACATACCACTTGGTGGCTTCTTCACTGCCTACTGGCAGGTAGCTGATAACGACATCGGTCTTGGTTTCTTTAAGAATCTTGACGATATCAGCGGTGGGGCCGGGGGCCTTCTGAATAATCTGGGAAAGGTATTTGCCAAGCCCGTCATGCGTCATACCGCGGGCTACTTTAACGCCGGTCATGGGTACATCGGAAAACTTGACGGAGTTATTGGGCTTGGTCCAGATCGCTTCCGCCAGATCCTTGCCGACCTTATTTTTATCGATATCGAAAGCAGCGACGAAATTCACATCGCTGATACGATAGCCGCCTAGATTAACGTGCATCAAACCGGGGATTTTGTCGCCGTCTTTTGCGTTCTTGTAATACTCGACACCCTGCAGGAGTGATGATGCGCAGCTGCCTACACCGATAATGGCTACATTGATTTTTCCCATGTTACTGTGATTTTCTCCTTTTTAAGACAGTGCATTCGGCCTGCCAAGCGGGCTTTTTGCCCAACTTGTCCCTCCCCGGTTATACCGGGTTTACACGCCTGTTGAACTATACCGTCTTCGCCTGATACTGTCAAGGGCTAAGCGTTCCGGTGAGGCCCCAAGGGCATCCGTGTAATCAAAATCCGGTTTAATTTTGGCAGTTTTTGCTGGGCCCGATTCGGCTTAGGCGAAAACCTTTTCCGGGTGCCACACAGCGGTCTCAGCATCAAACCGCAAAAGACCGATCAGGATACCATCTAGCCCATAGGCCCGGCAGTATTCCGGCGAACCATTTTGAGGCACGGGAAGTTCAATGGAAGTCCCCTGCCTGATTTTATTTGCGGACTCTTCATCCAAAATTATAGCCGGCCATGCGGCCAGCACGGCATCAGCCGGATAGAGCAGTCCAACCCAATAACCATGACGGAAAGCCTGTTCAACTTCAGCCAGAGAAATAGCTTCCTTTATGTCAAAGATTCCGGTTTTAAGCCGGACCAGTTCTTTAAGATGCGCCCCACACCCCAGCACCTCTCCAATATCGAAGGCCAGCGTGCGGATATAAGTTCCTTTGCTGCATTCCACTTCCAGCGTCATTTCCGGGATTTCGCAATTCAGCAGATCAATACGGTAAATAGTGGCGGGGCGGCTTTTCCGCTCGATTTCAATACCGGCCCTGGCCAATTTATAGAGCGGCTGCCCCTTGTGCTTTAACGCACTGAACATGGGGGGCATCTGCATAACATCACCGGTAAATTTTTTCAGCACCGCCTCGATATTGCGTATGGTTAAAGCGGAGGGATCGCGGACGAGTACTACTTCACCCGCGGCATCCTGGGAATCGGTCGTCACGCCGAGTGTAATTACGGCGCGGTAGACCTTGCGGGCATCCATCAGGTATTCTACAACTCTTGTAGCCTGCCCCAGGCAAACCGGGAGCACCCCGCTAGCGGTAGGATCAAGTGTGCCGGCATGGCCGACGCGCTTTTCGCCGGAAAGCCGTTTTACAATGGCCACCACATCAAAGGAGGTGGGGCCCGAAGGTTTATAAATATTCAGAATGCCGTCCATATTTAGAGATTATACCGAATCCAGCTTCAAAGGGCTAAAAATGGTTCCCGGTTGTAAGGCATTTTGGTTGAGATGGGCGAGTGTTGATGCTATATTATGAAGTAACTCTGCACGGGGGAGTGCTGGAACTGGCAGACAGGCATGACTTAGGATCATGTGCCGCAAGGCGTGAGGGTTCAAATCCCTCCTTCCCCACTTCGGTTATCCCCGGGAATCTCCAGGTATTCACGTCCGGATATTTAACCGCAGGTATTAACATCTGGCCTCTGAGACCCGAATATCATCCATATTTCGCTTTGTTATAATCAATAAAATTTAATT
>JANYKH010000164.1 GCA_025358235.1 Chloroflexota bacterium | reverse complement strand
AAAACTTCAAAAAGATTTAGTTAGATATGCTCAACTGGCCATAGAACTCGGCGCCGCGGATGCTAAAGTAATCCCTGTTTCAGATGTGATCATCGATGAACGTGTCCGAGCCAAATGCGAGTATCCCAAGTGCAGTTTCTGGGGCACCAGCGCCCACTGCCCCCCCCCACGCCATCCCCATCCCGGAGTCACGCGCACTTGTCGCCAGGTTTAAATACGGCATATTTTATGATATCCGAGTTCCCCCGGAGCTTTTTACTGATCCCAAGGCGATATACGAGGGCAAGTTGACCCCCAGCGCCATGCTTCTTTACAGCATCGCCTCAAAGGTGGAATCCGCCGCTTTTTATGACGGTTATTATCTGGCGATGGGCTTTGCCGGCGGTCCGTGCAAACCCTATTTTTGCCCCAAAACGGAGTGTACTGCTCTGATTCCTGGCAAGGGGTGCCGCAACGCCTTTAAGTCCCGTGAATCGATGGAAGGCGCGGGTATGGATGCCTATGCCATGGCCGCCAACGCCGGCTGGGAAATTCACCCGCTCGGCAATAAATCCAAAGCCTGTGACATTCCCTACGGTCACCGGTTGGGCCTGGTACTTATTGCCTGAAAACTCACTCCTGATTAACCTCAATTACAATTGACTTAACATATAGTCCGTGTTATCATGGGCGAAATGGTCAGTCCCCTCGGAATCCGGTAGATGTCAGCACTCACGGAATTATATGATCAGATTGCACAGTGTAAGCTGTGTGATATTAGCCGTCACCGGACCAAAGCCGTCCCCGGAGAAGGTCCGGAGAACGCTCAGATCATGTTTATCGGTGAAGCGCCCGGCTTTAATGAAGACCAGCAAGGCCGCCCGTTTGTTGGGGCCGCCGGTCAGTTCTTGGACAAATTACTGGCCTCGATCGGCCTTTCAAGGAATACCGTTTATATTACAAACATCATCAAGACTCGCCCCCCGGAAAACCGCGATCCCCTGCCCCTGGAAATTGAAAACTGCAAACGCTTTTTGGACTGCCAGCTTGAACTGCTCAAGCCTAAAATCATCGTTACCCTCGGTCGGCACTCCATGGCCCGCTTTTTCCCCGGCAAGATTATCAGCAAGATTCACGGCACCGCCCAGAAACGGGACGGCGTGATTTACTTCGCCATGTACCACCCCGCCGCGGCCCTCCACCAGGGCGGCCTCCGCAAGGAACTGGAAGCGGACATGGTCAAATTAAAAGTGTTCATAGATGAAATTGAAAAACCTGCTCCCGTTCTAGAAAAGACGAAGCAGCTAAATTTATTTGAGGTTTAAACATGAATCGTCCCAAACTTAAAGTCATTCCGCTCGGCGGTTTAGGCGAAATCGGCAAGAACATGATGGCCCTGGAATGGGACCGCGATATCATCGTCATTGATGCCGGTCTGATGTTCCCGGAAGAGGAAATGCTGGGTATTGACCTGGTCATTCCGGATATGTCTTACCTTGTTGAGAACAAAGACCGCGTCCGCGGCATTTTTATCACTCACGGCCATGAAGATCACACCGGTTCCCTGCCCTACCTTCTCCAGCAGATTAACGCCCCTGTCTATTCCACCCGTCTTACGGAAGGCCTCATCCGCGTTAAGCTGAAGGAGAACCGTATTCTTAACGCCAAATTAAACATCATTCCGCAAGGCGGCGATGTCACGGTTGGCCGTTTCCGCGTGGAATTCTTCGGCGTCTGCCACAGCATCCCGGATGCAGTCGGCATGATCATTACCTGCCCGTCCGGCGTAATCGTTCATACCGGGGATTTCAAGCTGGACTACACTCCCGTCTGCGATAAACCTACCGATCTTTCCCGTCTGGCACAGGTCGGCTCCAAGGGCGTCTTGCTGTTAATGTCTGACTCCACTTACGCTGAACTGCCCGGCTATACGCCGTCTGAGCAGGTCGTCAGCGAGAATATTGACCGTATTGTCGGCAACGCGAAAGGCCGTGTCATCGTTACCACTTTCGCTTCGCTGATTTCACGTATTCAGCAGGTTTTTGATGCCGCTGCCAATCATAACCGGCGCGTTTTTGTCGTCGGCCGCAGCATGACGGACAACGTCAAAATGGCTTTGGAGTTAGGCTATCTTCGCGCCCCCAACAACCTGATCGGGCGAATTGAAGATATCAGGCTTACCCCGCCGGATAAAGTGGTGCTGGTAACCACCGGCAGCCAGGGTGAACCTACTTCGGCTCTGGTTCGCATGGCAAATAAAGACCACAAACAGGTCCATATTCAGAAAGGTGATACCATCGTCCTTTCCGCCACTCCGATTCCCGGCAATGAGGGCCTGGTTAATAAAACCGTCGATAACCTCTTTAAACAGGGCGCGACGGTATTCTATGACAAGCTGGCTAAGGTCCATGTCCACGGACACGGCAGCCAGGAAGAACTTAAACTGATAATTAATCTCGTAAAGCCCAAATATTTCATGCCCATTCATGGTGAATACCGCCATCTTAGCCTGCATGGCAAGCTCGCGGAATCTCTGGGCATGGCTAAAGACCATATCTTCGTTATGGAAGACGGCGATGTGCTGGAAGTCGGCCCTAACACTGCCCGTATCAGCGGCAAAGTTAACGCCGGTCCCGTTTACGTCGATGGCCTGAGCAGTGACGTCGGCGGAGTTGTTCTTCGCAACCGCCGCATGTTGTCCCAGGACGGCATGGTCGTGG
>JANYKH010000119.1 GCA_025358235.1 Chloroflexota bacterium | reverse complement strand
ATGTCAGCGGGTATTATGATTGGCAGGAAGCGGACGGCTCGATAAGGCAAAAGTTTATGGCGGTGGCTCCGGTGGGTAATTACCCCTATTCGGTTTGTGCTACAGCCTATATAAATGAATTTCTTAGCCCGGCGCAAAGGGTTGAAGATCGGATAACTAATGCAGCCCAGGCGACCGGTATTTTTCTGGAACGGCAAAAATTCCTCATGCAGGGTCTTTTCGGCGGCATCGTCGCTTTGATGTTAATTCTGAGTGCTGTTATAGCGTGGTACCTTGCCCGTACTGTAAGTAAACCCATACTGGCCCTGGCGGATAGTTCAAAATCCATTAGTGAAGGCAATTTGGATCCGAAGTTATCCATAAATACCGGAGATGAAATAGAAATCCTGGCCGGGCAATTCACTAAAATGGCCGCCTCATTAAAAGAATCACACAACAACCTGGAACGCAAAGTTGATGAACGTACAAAGTCAGAACGCCACCGTATCAAGCAACTTATCGCCCTCAACGACGTGGGCAAAAAGATTAATTCCATCATGGTTCTTGATGAATTACTGCCGCTGGCCGCGAGGGCTTTTCAGGAGACCTTCAATTATTCTATCGTTAATATCTTTATGCTGGAACAGGATTCCGGCGAGATCATTCTTAAAGCCTCCAGCAGCCCCAACGCGTCTATTAACACCCGCCTGAAATCCGGTATTGCCCATTCAGTAGCCCATACCGGCACCTCGGCTTTCGTGAACGATAAAGACGGCGTAACCTGCTGCACCGATTTACCAGGCACCGTTTCAGAACTGGCGGTGCCGATAGAAATTGGCGGCGGCATCCTGGGGACACTCGATATCAGAAGTTCCAGCGCCGACGCCTTTGACTCAGATGATGTCTTTGCTGCGGAGGTTATGGCGGACGAAATCGCCATCGCTATGGAAAATGCCCGTCTTTCTACCGAAATCAGAGACTTGGCAGTGCTGGAAGAACGAAATCGCATGGCCCGTGAAATCCATGACACTCTGGCCCAGGGGTTTACCGGCATAGTGCTCCAACTCGAAGCTGCTGAACAAACTATCAAGGACGAAAAGTCTGTAAGATCACATCTGGATCTGGCCCGCAAACTGGCCCGCGAAAGTCTTGATGAAGCACGGCGTTCCGTATGGGCCTTGCGACCGCGCGTCCTTGACTCAGCATCCTTGCCGGATTCGATCAAACAGGAGATCACCAAAGCCAAAGAAAGAACTTCTATCGATATCGAATTTACTCTTGCAGGCCAGCAGAGACCCTTACCCCCTGAGATAGAATTCGGTCTGGTGCGCATCCTGCAAGAAAGTCTTACCAACGTCTTGCGCCATTCCGGTGCCAACCTCGTACAGGTCTTCCTTACTTACGGGTCTGACAAGGCAGAGATGGAAATCAGAGATAATGGGTCCGGCTTCAATCCCGATGAAATCCGCTCAGGCTTCGGGTTGACCAGCATGCGGGAGCGTGCCAGAATAATGGGAGCCACTTTTTCACTGACCAGCCAACCCGGCGGGGGCGCGTCGTTAAGGGTAACATTACCGGTTTAATATGGATAAAATCAAAATAGTCATCGCGGACGACCACATTATAGTGCGGGAAGGCATCGCTGCAATCATTTCCAGTCAGCCGGATTTTGATGTGGTGGGTGAAGCTGCGGACGGTCGTCAGGCTGTCGATCTGGCAGGTAAATTGAACCCTGATATTATCCTGATGGACCTCCGCATGCCGGAGATGGACGGCGTCCAGGCAATGAAAGCTATCCGGGACGCTTACCCCAAAATCCAGTTTATCGTCCTCACCACCTATGACACGGACGAATATATTTTTAAAGGTATTGAAGCGGGTGCCAGAGCATATATTCTGAAAGACTCGCCAAGGGAATCTCTCTTTAAGGCTATTCGCGCAGTTTACAAGGGCGAAGCTATTCTGGAGCCGGGCATTACCGGCCGCGTCCTGGAAAGACTAAATTCACTATCCCGGCACACGCCGTCAGCCGAGCAGCTTAGCGACAGAGAGATAGAAGTTCTGGCGCTGATGGGCAAGAGTTCCACCAACAAAGCTATCGCGGAAAAGCTGGATATCTCCGAAAGCACGGTAAAAACCCACATTCAAAGCATCTTCGCCAAGCTCAAGGTTAACAGCCGCACACAGGCTGTCATCGAAGGCATGAACCGCGGCATCATCCGGTTATAACTTATCAGTTTTCAAACTATCGTTCAGTTAAAAGTACGCTTTCTTACGCAGTGCGTACGCCGGTAGAATGACTTTCCAACCACACCTTTTCACAGCCTCATATTGTCCGTCTGACGGATTCACCATTTTGCATTTTGCCTCAGAATGGAAGCATAACAATATGGGATCAATATAATCCCTGTAATTTAAGGTGCGGAGGAGTACATGATTCCTGAAGTAAGTTTCGAAGATGCGAAGCAGCGTTTTAAGGCTGTTAACCACAACCCGCTGACCCCGCTCAACTTTTTGAAACGGAGTGAACGGGTATTTCCGAACAAAAAAGCAGTCGTCTATCGCGATAAAGAATTTACCTACAAACAATTTGCGGAGCGGGTTTACCGCGTTGCGAACGGGCTCAAAAGCCTGGGCGTCGTCAAGAATGACCGCGTCGTCATCATCTCCCGCAACAACAACGCCTGCCTTGAAACACTCTACGGTGTGGGCATGGCCGGCGCCGTTAGCGCTCCCCTGAACTACCGCTTCAAATCACCTGAAGCCGTCTACATCCTCAACCAGAGCGAAGCTAAAGTCCTCGTTTTTGAACATGTTTATGTTGATGAAATACGCGCCGCCCTTCCCCAGTTGAAAACCGTTAAATATTTCATTGAAATCGATAGCCCGGACAAACAGGACGGCGATTATATCGGCATTCCTTACGAAGAATTCATCGCTTCATCATCACCGGAATCAATGGAAGTGCCCGTCACTGATGAAGATGACATGATCAGCATCACCTACACCTCCGGCACCACC
>JANYKH010000078.1 GCA_025358235.1 Chloroflexota bacterium | reverse complement strand
CCAGGGTTACTCTACCAAAACCATCGGGTTCGCGCGGACCGAACCGGGTATCAGGGGCTTCTTTTCCGATATCAAAGAAGAACTTGACGGCTTCAAAGATTCTTCACAGCGTGAAGCTGATGACATTCAAGCCCTGCTTAATAAATATCCGAACAAGTATTTTGTAGTGCTGGGTTATTCTAACGGCGGCGGCATCGCTGCAAGAACGGTATTTCACCTCCGGAGCGAGGCTCGAGTAATGGGTATTACTGCGGGAGTGCCGGGATGGTACCGGAACTTTCATCCCGCTAACCTCCTTGACCTGGACAATTCCGGCACAGACACGATTGCCGTAAGCGACTACAAAGCAGTAGTGTGGGCAGTGATTAAAAGCCCCTGGGTTTGGCTGAAATCACATCTGGATACGAAGCCCGTAAGCCTGGCTCTGGCGATTGAAATTCCGGGCCATCATTATGACTGGTCTTCCCCGGAAGTAGGTCCGGCTGTCTCCCAATTCCTTAAGGCCAGACTCGGGCATAAAAAGTAACCGGGTGGGTGTTCCCCTTATTGCATTTGGCGGGGTGACCTGCCATAATTTCCAAGGTTAACGCCTCGTAAAACGCTCAGGAAGGTTGCAAACATGACCAATCAGGTTAGAGTCCGCTTTGCTCCCAGCCCCACCGGCTTCCCCCACGTGGGTAATATCCGTACCGCCCTTTTTAACTGGCTTTTCGCCCGCCATTCTGGCGGTACTTTTATCGTCCGCATCGAGGACACGGATGTCAATCGCAAAGTCGAGGGGGCTACTGAAGCGATTTTGGCCGGCCTTAAATGGCTGGGTCTGGATTGGGATGAGGGGCCGGAAAAAGGCGGCAATTACGGCCCATATTTTCAGTCCCAGCGCCTCGAGCGTTATAAGGAAGCCTGCGACCGTCTGATTGCCCAGGGCAACGCCTATAAATGTTTCTGCTCCTCCGAACGTCTTGAAAAAATGCGCGAAGAACAGACCCTTAAGAAAATCGCCCCCGGTTATGACCGCTTGTGCCGCAGCCTGACTTCAGACCAGTGTGCGGCAAAAGAAGCTCAGGGCGTCGTGCCGGTGGTAAGGTTCAAGACCCCGATGCAGGGCGAAACCTCTTTCGATGATATGATTTGGGGCCACGTCAAGTTCGAAAACCGCGGCATTGATGATTTTGTTTTGCTGAAATCAGATGGCTATCCCACTTACCACCTCGCCAACGTCGTGGATGACCATGCCATGGAGATAACCCACGTCCTGCGCGCCGAAGAATGGATTTCCAGCACGCCCCGCCACAAAATGCTCTATGAAGCCCTGGGCTACCAGCATCCGATCTTCGCCCATCTGCCCATGATTCTCGGACCGGACCGCTCCAAACTCAGCAAACGGCACGGCGCAGTATCGATTACCGAATACCGGGATCAGGGGTTCTTGCCGGAAACTATGTTCAATTTCCTCTCCCTGCTGGGATGGTCACTGGATGATAAAACAGAAGTCATGTCCAAAGACATGATTTTCGAAAATTTCTCGCTTGAGAGGGTCAGTAAGGTCGCCGCCATTTTCAACGTACAAAAATTGAACTGGATGAACGGTGTTTATATCAGGGCGCTCTCCGCAGAAGACTTTGCCATCCGGGCGCTGCCATTTTTGGAAGCAAGTCTTCCCGGCGAAGTGGATCGCCCGTTGAACTTTGATTATGTGAAGAAGGTAGCGGCGCTGGTGCAGGATCGCGCCAAAACTCTGGTGGAAGTAGGTGAACTTTCGGATTTCTTCTTCTATGACGATTTTACCTATGATGCCGGTCTCCTGCTTGGCAAGGACGTAACCAAAGAAATTGCCGTGCGGGGCCTTGAAAATGGGAAGGAACTGATCACGTCTCTGAAGTCGTTTGAATCGACTGAACTGGAAAAGGAATTCCGCGCGCTGGCAGAAAAGATGGAGGTCAAGACCGGTCAGCTTTTCAGCACCGTCCGGACCGCCGTTACCAGTCGCACCGCCACCCCACCCCTCTTCCAAACCATGTCGGTACTTGGTCGCGAACGCTGTCTCAAACGCATCGATAAAGCGCTGGAAAAACTTCAGACCCTGGGATAGGCCCGATAATTTTGATAATTGGCTGTGCTGAAGACCGCGGCAACTAAAGAAGCCCGCGGTTTTATGCTGACAATAACAAGTCAAAACAAAGTGAGGAGAAATAATGAACTACGAAACCATAAAATACGAGGTCAAAGATAAAATTGGCGTTATTACCCTTAACCGGGCAGACGCTCTTAACGCTCTTAGCAGCAAGATGGTCCGCGAATTGGCCGCCCTCGTCAGGGAAATCGAGCATGATTCCCAGGTCTGGGTTGTCATACTAACGGGCGGCAAGACTTTCAGCGCGGGCGCGGATATCCGGGAAAAAGACCGTCCCCCCACCTACCTCAGCGAATTGAATGATATGTTCAACAGCTTTGAAAACCTCCCCAAACCCGTCATTGCCGTGCTTACCGGCTACGCGGTCGGCGGCGGTTGTGAATTCGCTCTGGCCTGCGATATGCGGGTAGCGGCGCTCGATGCCAAAATCGGACTACCTGAATTAAAGATCAGCTCAGTGCCTGCCGCCGGCGGCACTTTCCGTTTACCCCGTCTGATCGGAGAAGTCAAAGCCAAAGAATTGATCTTCCTTGGCAACAGCCTTAACGGGTCTGAAGCATTAGCTATAGGACTGGTTAACCGTGCCGTTCCGGCTGAAAAAGTAATGGACGAAGCAATGCAACTCGCCCGGACCCTTACCGAAAGACCGCCTTTAGCCGTGAGAGCCGCCAAATTAAGCATTCAGCACTCCCGGCTGGTTGATAACCAAAAGGGCATTGAAATAGTTCTTAAAATGGCTGATGAAGTGCGCCTGAGTAAGGATAACCTGGAAGGCAAAACGGCTTTTGCGGAAAAGAGAAAACCGGTCTGGCAGGGAAAGTAGAACCCCAGCTTAAAAATCAGGCCGCGTTTTGACCGGAAATTACCCTAAAGGTATAATAATCAGGTTCGCGCCGTTTTAATCCGCTTCACTATTGGAGAGGTGTCCGAGCGGTTTATGGTGATGCTCTCGAAAAGCATTCTCCGGTAACACGGAGCGAACCTGATTATTATACCTTTAGGGTAATTTCCGGTCAAAACGCGGCCTGATTTTTAAGC
>JANYKH010000025.1 GCA_025358235.1 Chloroflexota bacterium | reverse complement strand
ACATCACCCAGCGCAAATTCCTGGCGGGTGACGGCGGCATCCTCAGAATGGTATGGATGCCCAAGATGCTCAAGGAAGAAATCGGGGAGCGGTTCTCTCAACGCGCTAAAGAACTCGGCTATCCTGATCTGCTGAACATGGTCGCCGATGAAACCATTGGCGTTACTGAAGAAGCTATTATGCCTTTCTTGACTGAAAAAGGCCATCCGGCGCTGACTCTGCCGCCCATCATCGGCTAAAGGAGATATAAATAAAATGGCATTAACCGGAATACAGATATTCAAGTTGCTGCCCAAGACCAACTGCGGTCAGTGCGGCGTACCCACGTGCCTGGCCTTCGCCATGAATCTGGCCTCTGGCAAATCTGAACTTGCGGCGTGCAAGTTTGTCAGCGAAGAGACCAAGGCTCAGCTATCCGAGGCCTCCGCCCCACCCATCCTCCCCGTGTCCTTCGGCTCGGGTGACCGCATCCTGAAAGTCGGCGGCGAAACCGTACTGTTCCGCCATGAAAAACGTTTCGAGAATCCGCCGGGGCTCGGCATCCTCATCACTGACGCCATGAGCGCCGCAGAAGTTGACGCTCGCCTTAACCGGGCCAAGACGCTTGAATATCAGCGCGTCGGACTGACGCTGCGCCCGGACATGATCGCCGTGAAAGATACTTCCGGCGATTCAGCCAAGTTCGTGGCGCTGGTCACCAAAGTTAAACAGGGCTCCAATATGCCCCTGATAATTATGAGCAATAACGCGGATGTGCTGGCCGCCGGCGTCAAAGCCGCCGCGGAACGCAAACCGCTGATCTGCGCCGCCACCAAAGACAATGTAGATAAAGTAGCCGCTCTGGCCAAGGAGACCGGCTGCGCCGTGGTGGCCCGGGGCGAAACCCTTTCAGATTTAGCTGACCTCACCACCAAATTGAACACCCTCGGCGTCAAGAATATCGTCATCGACACCGGCGCTCGCGGGCTTAAAAAAGCCTTTGAAGACCAGATAACGGTGCGCGGTTCGGCGCTGCTCAAGAAATTCCGCCCTCTCGGTTACCCCACCATTGTCTTCCCCTGCGAAATGACCGATAATCCGATGAAGGAAGCCCTTATCGCTTCCACCTTCATCGCCAAATACGGCGGCCTTATCGTCCTGTCTGATTTCCAGGGCGAAAGCCTCTTCCCCCTTCTGGTGGAAAGACTAAATATTTACACCGATCCCCAGCGCCCGCTGGCTACCACCCAGGGCATTTATGAAATCAATCACCCGACGGATCAATCGCCGGTGCTTATCACTTCCAACTTCTCCCTGACCTACTTCATCGTTTCCGGCGAAATTGAGAACAGCCGGGTACCCACCTGGCTCCTCGTCAAGGATACGGAAGGACTGTCCGTTATGACCGCCTGGGCGGCCGGCAAGTTCTCCGCAGATATTATCGCCCCCTTCGTCAAGAAGAGCGGCATTGAAGACAAAGTAAAACACCGCAAGCTGATCATCCCCGGCTACATCGCCTCCGAAAGCGGCGGTTTGGAAGAGGAACTGACCGGGTGGAAAATCCTGGTCGGCCCGCGCGAAGCCGCGCATATCCCGGCGTATCTTAAGAACTCATGGAAACCGTAAACACCTGTGAACCTTAGGAGGGAAGCTAAATGCTGTTAATTGGCGAAAACCTCAATATCATTTCCCAGACGCTCGGCCCGGCTCTGAAAGAACGGAACCCCGGACCGATACAGGAAATGGCCATTGCTGAGACCAAAGCAGGCGTCGATTGGATCGACCTGAATATAGGACCGGCCAGAAAAGACGGAGAATCGTTAATGCCCTGGGTGGTGAAAACCGTTCAGGCTGTTACGGCTAAACCGTTGACTCTGGATACGACTAACATGGCGGCCATGGAAGCGGGCCTGAAGGAGTGTAAAAACGGAGCCCTCTTTAACTCCATCTCACTCCAACCGGCCCGTCTTGAAGTTGGCCTGCCTCTCGCCAAGCGATACAATGCCGATATGATCGGCCTGCTCTGGGGTGTTGATGGGATGCCGCGCGATGCTAACGAACGGGCCGTACTGGCTGTCGATATCGTTTACAAAGCGAACCAGATCGGTATTCCCAACGAAAAAATCTGGATTGACCCGATAGTCAGTCCTGTTTCGGTTGAAATAAACCAGGTTAAAGCCTGCGTGGAATTCATGGCCATGCTGGCAGACATCGCCCCCGGCTGCAAATCAACCGTGGGCCTCTCCAACATCTCCAACGGCACGCCGACCGCCCTCCGCGGCCAGCTTAACCGCACTTACATGATTATGCTGATGCGGGCCGGCCTGTATTCCGCCATCGTGGATGCGTTCGATAAAGAACTGGCCGTCATTGCCCGGGGCGGTATGCAGGACATTGTCAGCCTGGTTCACCGCGTCATGGACGGAGAAGACATCGATATTTCCAAACTGGGCCAAAAAGAAAGGGACTACGTCAAATCGGCGCGCGTTCTCACGGGCCAGTCCCTTTATTCCCATTCATGGCTTGAAGTTTAGTTAGCCAACCCTGTTAAAACCGCACAGCCTGCTGGCCCTCGAACGAGAACGGCAGGCGTGCTTGTTTTTAGGGTGTGTTATATTGAAAGTGCCATACATTGGATGTTTTGTGAGGGTATTGGCCAGTGGCGACCAGAGAGGTTAAATTCCCGGCAGAACCCAGCGAATACGGCTTCGGATTTGCTCTGAAGCTGGCGCGGGAGAAACTGTCCGCCATTAGCGATCTCAATGAGCAGTGCCGCAAGGCCGGCGCTGAATACGATGAAGCCAGCCATAGCGTTGGTCTGTATTATGTCAACTCTCCCCTTTCAGTCAGTTTGCCAGAAGGAAAGGTTATTCCCTCGGCGGGACAAGCCCTGACAGCGCGCGACGAGATACTCATCCTGCACTACTTTACCCAGGCTGGTGGCATGCCACCAACCGGGAAAAATATCGATTACAAGGAGTTGCCCGGCGGCACCACCTATTTTCCCGTCTTCTACAAACGCGCTATCAAACCAATTGTCACGCACTTTGGCGCCGAACCTGAAAAACTCCTGGAAATAGGGGCGGGGCTGGGCGGCGTCAGGTCTGACTCCGGTGACTTCGCGGTCAAATTCCGGATATTCCCCAACGTCCCGGTCACATGGGTGTTATGGCGGGCTGATACCGAATTCCCTGCCGAAGGTAACATTGTCCTGGATAGCAGCGTCACCGATTACCTGTCCAACGAAGATGTAAATGTGATGTGCGAGATTATGGCCTGGAAACTGGTCAAAATGAAACTCGCTAAATAAATGATTGACGCGATAGAAACTAAAACCGAAACCCGGAAACTCTTCGCCCGCTTTAAGGGGCACGCGGACGAGCTTATCCCCATTTTGCAGGCTGTCCAGGAGCGCTTCGGCTACCTCCCGGAAATCGCCATGATCGAGGTTTCCAAGTTTGCCAAAGTCCCGGAAAGCAGCGTCTTCGGCGTCAGCACTTTCTACGCCCTGTTTAAGACCAATCCGGTGGGCAAGCACACCGTGAAAGTCTGCCGCGGCACCGCCTGCCACGTACGCGGCAGCCTGAAAATTCTGGAAGAAATTGAAA
>JANYKH010000023.1 GCA_025358235.1 Chloroflexota bacterium | reverse complement strand
TGGCGGGGTTCACTTTGACCACGCTGCCCACATAACCCATCTCGGCATTTTTAATCTCTGCCTCGAGCAAACAGCCGTCGACGCCGCTGATGCCAACCGCCTTACCCCCCATCGCATTGATCACCGCCACCATCTGCTTGTTGGCGAGTCCACCCAGCACCGCCGTCACCACGTCCAGCGTAGAACGGTCCGTGACACGCTCCCCCTGGATAAACTTCGTGTTGATTCCCTGCTTCTTCAGCCATTCCGTAATCAGGTTGCCGCCCCCATGGACGACCACCAACGGATATTTCTGCTTCTGCAGTTCGACGATGTCTTGCAGGAATGTGTCACCCGTGCTGAGCGCCACCCCGCCAATTTTTACCACCGTTACCTTATTATTCATTTTTCTCTTTTGTTTAATGTGTCATTGCGAACGAAGTGAAGCAATCCGTACCAGTCGGGATGAGAAACGGATTACTTCGTCGTCTTTCAGACTCCTCGCAATGACAATATTAAATTCCGTGAGATTGCTTCGGTTCGCCCCCGGCGAAACCCACAATTACAAATTATACTTTACGTCGTGTAGTCCGCGTTTATGCCCACATATTCTTCCGAGAGGTCACAGCCCCAGGCTGTCACACTGCCCTCGCCCAGGTTCAATTCTACCCTGATCGTCACTTCCGGCAGAGACAACATATGGGAGACCCGTTTGGCGTCAAAGTCCTCCGGCGTCCCCTGCCTGAGCAGGCATATTTCCCCGATATAGCAATCCGTTTTAGAAAGCTCTATATCGATGCCCGCCCGCCCCACCGCCGCCAACACACGCCCCCAGTTGGGGTCACAGCCATGCACGGCGGTTTTTACCAGCGATGAACACGTCACCGTGCGGGCAGCCATTTTAGCTTCCTGCTCCGTCTTCGCGCCGTTAATGGTAACTTCGATAAGCCGGGTAGCGCCTTCGCCGTCCCTCGCAATCGACTTCGCAAGATGGATGCAGACTTCATTAAGGGCCGCCTGAAAAAGGGCTCCCTCGGGGGTGCCTTCCATGATAAGCTTGCCCCCCGCCGCCCCGTTTGCGAGCAGGATCAGCGTATCGTTCGTACTCGTATCGCCGTCTACGGAGACGACGTTAAAGGAAATATCCGCCGCATTCCGCAGCGCGTTATTCAAAAACGCATGGTCTACAGCCGCGTCCGTCGTCAGAAAGGAGAGCATCGTCGCCATGTCCGGGTGAATCATGCCGGCCCCTTTTGCCGCGCCCCCGATATAATAGTGACCCGCGCGTACCGCGATTTCCTTCGGCACGGTGTCCGTGGTCATCATGGCGCGCGCCATATCATGCCCCCCTTCGGTGGACAGGGCGATGTTGCGCACTGAATCGGCGATTTTTTCCATAGGCAGACGGCGGCCGATCACGCCCGTGCTCGCCACAAAAACCGATTCCGGCTGAATGCCCAGGGACATCGCAGCCATATCGGCCATCGCCACGGCATCTCTTAGGCCCTGCTCGCCGGTCACGGCGTTGGCGCAGCCCGCGTTGACAATGATGGCGCGCCCGGGGTCGCCAGATTTTACGCGGCTCTCGGAGACCAGCACCGGCGCGGCCCTGACTTTGTTCCGCGTAAACACGCCGGCCACGGTGGCCGGAAGCTCGGAATAAAGCAGCGCCAGGTCAAGGGTATGGTCGGTTTTCTTCTTGATTCCGGCGTATGTGGCGCCCGCGCGGAAGCCGCGGGGCGTAGTTAATGTACCTGAGGGGACAATTTCAAAGCCTGTTTTCATAGAAAAAATATAACACAATGCGGTTATGACGGCAATGACCGGATTGGGCAATCATCAAACAAGAAATACTCGCACTACTTCCCTCTTTTGCTATGGTCAAGACCCGATGCTATAATCATTGTGGTTATCTTCTTATATAAATAATGGTAAAGAAAACTACTCAAATTGCCGTCATCGGCGGCGGGGACTGCACCCCGGAAGAACTCCAGACCGCGGAAGAAGTCGGCGCGGAAATAGCGCGGGCCGGCGCGATGCTGGTCTGCGGCGGTCTCGGCGGTGTCATGGCTGCAGCCTGCAAGGGCGCTTCATCCGCCGGCGGCACGACAATCGGCATTCTACCGGGCCCTGATGTGGAAGATGCCAACCCCTACATCAAAATCAGGATTGCCACCAACATGGGTGAAGCCCGCAACGTCATCATCGTTAAGTCTGCGGATGCTGTCATAGCCGTAGGCGGCGAATACGGCACCCTTTCGGAAATCGCCCTCGCCCTGCGGGACGGCACGCCTGTCGTAGGCATTGATACATGGTCGCTTTCCCGCTGCGGCAAGCCTGATATCCCCATCATTCCCGCCCGCACCGCTAAAGAAGCAGTACGACTCGTACTGGACATGATAGATTAAATCTTTCTAAATAGTTCAAATCTTCGGAGGAATAAATGTCACGCATCGATAATATCTCCGCACGTGAAATTCTGGATTCCCGCGGCAGTCCCACCATTGAAGTACAGGTTGAACTTGAAGATGATATCGTCGCCTGGGCGGCAGTTCCATCAGGCGCCAGCACCGGCAAATATGAAGCCGTCGAACTCCGTGACGGCGATAAAAAACGCTTCGGCGGTTTGGGCGTGCTGAAGGCCGTCCAAAACGTCAACGAAGAAATTGCCAACAGCATCATCGGCCTTGATTCCGGCGACCAGGGGCTTATCGACCGCTCCCTGATTACGCTGGACGGCACGCCGAACAAAGCCCGGCTGGGCGCCAACGCCATCCTGGGCACGTCTCTGGCCATCGCCCACGCCGCCTCCACCAGCAACAACCTGCCGCTTTACCGCTACCTGGGAGGCATTAACGCCAACACACTGCCGGTGCCCATGCTGAACATCCTCAACGGCGGCAAGCACGCCTCCAATTCCACTGATTTCCAGGAATTCATGGTCGTCCCCGCCGGGGCCAGCTGCTACAGCGAGTCGCTGCGCATGGGCGTCGAGGTCTACCAGGCGCTTAAGAAAGTCCTGAAAGACCGCAAACTGAATACGAACGTGGGCGATGAGGGCGGTTTCGCGCCGAGTCTCCCCTCCAATAAAGACGCGGTTGAAGCCATCGTGGCCGCCATTGAAAAAGCCGGTTACAAACCCGGCAAGGACTGCTTTATCGCCCTTGATCCCGCCGCGAGCGAATTCTTCGAAGACGGCAAATATGTTCTGGCGCGTGAAGGCAAGAGCCTGACTCCGGCGGAAATGGCCGATTATTATGCGGATTGGGCGGCCAAATACCCCCTTATCAGCATCGAAGACGGCATGGCCGAAGACGATTGGGAAGGCTGGAAACTGCTAAACAAGAAAATCGGCAAGAAAGTCCAGCTGGTCGGCGATGACCTGTACGTCACAAACGTGGAACGCCTGCAAAAGGGGATTAAAGTTAAAGCTTCCAACTCCATTTTGATAAAACTCAACCAGATCGGCACGCTCACGGAAACCATCGAGGCGATCCGCATGGCGCAGAACGTCGGCTGGACGGCCATTGTCAGCCACCGCTCCGGCGAGACGGAAGATACCACCATTGCCGATCTCTGCGTGGGCCTGAACACCGGCTTGATCAAGGCCGGAGCGCCCTGCCGCTCCGAGCGTACCGCCAAATACAACCGTCTGCTCAAGATCGAACAGGAACTCGGCATCGAAGCCAAATTCGCCGGGCTGAGCGCCTTCCACAATTTGGAGCAATATAGATGAACGAGGTAATCCCCGGCATCTACCGGTTCCAGACCCCCCTCCCCCGGCCTGATGTCCTGCTGGGCTATATCAATTCATATATTGTCAGAGGCACTGACGGCCTGCTGATGGTGGATACCGGCTGGAATACGGACGTCTCCCTGAAAGCCGTTGAAGACCAGTTGGCCGAAATCGGCAACACGGTCAAGGATATTTCCCAGATCGTCATTACCCACATCCACCCGGACCATTACGGCCTGGTGGGACGGCTGAAAGAACTTAGCCACGCCAAAGTGTACATCCACCGCGTGGATACGCAGCTGGTTCAGAACCGTTATGTCAACATGGAGCCCCTGCTGGAAAAGACTCGAAATTGGCTTATCGCTAACGGTGTGCCCCCGGAAACCGTGGCCGCGCTACAAAACGCCTCCGTGGCTCTGGCCATGCGATTCGTCTTGCCGGTGGCCCCGGATGTCCAGCTTGAGGGCGATGAAATCATCTCAACAGGTATGTTCAATTTCAAGGTCATCTGGACGCCCGGCCATTCTCAGGGCCATATTTGCCTGTACGAACCGGATAAGAAAGTTCTTTTCTCCGGCGATACTGTGCTGCCCCACATCTCCCCCAATATCGGGCTGCATCCGCAGTCCGGCGGCAACCCGGTGCTGGATTATCTGACATCCCTCCGCGAACTCTCCAAATATGACATCGAAATGGTGCTGCCGGGGCATGAACTACCATTCTCCAGCGTCAGAGCCCGCCTTGAGCAACTCATCCGCCACCATGAGGAACGCACGCGGGACATCTTGGCTCAGCTTACTGATATACCTAAGACCGGTTATCAAATTGCCAAAGGTATGCCCTGGCATAAAGATGTCGGCGGCTCAGCCTTTGATAAACTTGGCCCCCTGGACCAGCGTCTGGCCGTACTGGAGACCGTCGCCCACCTGGAATATATGCGCTCCCAGAAGACGGTAATTAAAACCGAACGGGACGGCCTTTTCCTTTTTCAAAAAGCATGAAGCAAATCGGCATTACCACCACCGTCCCGGCGGAAATCCTTATCGCTGCCGGTTATCAACCTGTAGACCTTAATAATATCTTCATCACGGATCCCGACCCGGAACGCCTAGTCAGGCTCGCAGAAAAGGCCGGTTTCCCCCTGAACTGCTGCACCTGGATCAAGGGCATCTACGGCGTCTGTCTGGAACGCGGCATCGATACAGTGCTCTGCGTCACCACCGGTGACTGCTCCAACACCATCATGCTCATGGAAGTGCTCAAACTTAAGGGCGTCAGGACCATCCCTTTCGCCTACCCGCATATTCCCGATCCCAAACTAATGCAGCCGGTTTTGCAAGAGTTGGCCGCCATCCTCGGCACTGATCTGACAGCCGCCAACCGGGTCAGAAAAGGCCTGGTAGAGTCGCGTGATATGGTCCACCGGCTGGACGACCTTACCTGGCAGGAGAACCGCATCACCGGCTGGGAGAACCATTTATGGCTGGTTTCTTCTTCGGATTTCAACGGTAATCCCGCACAATATACGCGGGACGTGAAATCCCTGATAGCTGAATCCCAAAAACGAAAATCGTTTCCGGAGACGAACCTGAGACTGGCCTACATCGGGGTGCCGCCGGTCTACGGGCCTGACCTGTATTCATATATCGAAAAGAACGGGGCGCATGTTGTTTACAACGAGGTGCAGCGCCAGTTTGCCATGCCTGATCCCGGAAAAACGCTGGCGGAGCAGTACGCCAATTTTACTTATCCCTACTCAATTTTTGATAGACTGACAGACATCAATCGGCAGATCGCCGCACGAAAAATAGACGGGGTAATTCATTACGTACAGGCTTTCTGTCACCGGGCAATCGGTGATATTATATTCAAGAATGGCATTAATTTGCCCATTCTCACTATTGAGGGCAACAACGATTTCAGGTTGACCGCCCAGATTATGACCCGCATCGAAGCCTATCTGGACATGCTGGAGAGCCGGCGCCGCAAGGATTTAGCCTCATCTCCACGCCTATAAAACCGTAAAATATAAGGGAAAGGAAGGATATGAAAACAAAAGTAGGCATCAACGGATTCGGACGCATCGGCAGACTGACCCTTAGAGCTTTAAACCAGTACCACGCTAATGACATTGAGGTTGTGGCGGTCAATGACCTGGCGGACACCAAGACGAACGCGCACCTTTTAAAATGGGACAGCAGCTACGGGCGCTATCCCGGCACGGTAGAAGCCAAGGCTGACGCCATCGTCGTTAACGGTAAAGAAGTAAAAGTATTCGCGGAAAAAGACCCCGGCAAGATTCCCTGGAGCAGCCTTGGCGCGCAGATTATCATTGAATCCACCGGCATGTTCACGGATGCTGACAAGGCTAAGCTGCACATGCAGAACGGCGCGAAAAAAGTTATTATTTCATCCCCAGCCAAGGGCGAGGACATCACGATCGTTATGGGAGTGAACCAGAACAAATACAATCCGGCCAAAGACAACATTATTTCCAACGCCTCCTGCACCACCAACTGCATCGCGCCGGTGTGCAAAGTGCTCCAAAATCAGTTCGGAATTACCCGGGGCCTGATGAGCACGATTCACGCTTACACCAACGATCAGCGCATTCTGGACCAGGTGCACAAGGATCTCCGCCGGGCGCGCAGCGCCGGCTTGAGCATCATCCCCACCACCACCGGCGCCGCCAAAGCCGTTACCCTGGTCATGCCTGAACTCAAGGGCAAAATTCACGGCGTGGCCTTCCGCGTTCCAACTCCCACCGTCTCACTTGTCGACTTTGTAGCCGACCTGGATAAAACTGTTACAGCTGAGGATGTCAATAACGCTCTTAAAACCGCCGCTAACGGCGAACTCAAGGGCATCATGGAGTACTGCGAAGAGGAACTGGTCAGCATCGATTTCAAGGGCAATCCTCACAGCTCAATCGTGGATTCCCTGAGCACCATGGTACTCGGTGGGAACATGGTCAAGGTACTGGCCTGGTACGATAACGAATGGGGTTACAGCTGCCGTCTGGGCGACCTGGCGGCTTTTGTTGCCAGCAAAGGACTCTAGAATAACTCATTCCAAAAATCAATAAGAAAAGCGGAGCGATTCGTGAAATCGCTCCGCTTTTTTGTTAGTCGTTCCTTGGTTAAATTAGCTTCAAATTCTATTTCGCTTTGATTGCTTCCTTAAGCGCTTTGACGATTGAATCCGCGTCATAATCGCCGTCATAGCGGACGCCGTTAATGAAGAAGGTAGGCGTACCGTTGACGCCGCTGCGGACTCCGCTGGTGAAGTCTTCATGGACATGTTCCTTGCCGATGTGATTTTCCATGTCCTGCTCAAACTTCTCGATATCGAGTTCCAGATGCCCGGCAAAATGCATCAAATGATCATCGTCAAGAGTTTTGTAATTCTGAAAAAGCATATCATGCATCTCCCAGAATTTCCCCTGAACCCCGGCGCATTCTGCTGCTTCGGCGGCAGTCTGTGCATGTTCATGCAGCGAGGCGATAGGAAAATGGCGGAAAACAAATTTCAACTGTTTCCCCATCTTGTTTTGCACCTCTTTAACCATGGGTAGAGCGTGGGCGCAGTGGGGGCATTGGTAGTCACCATATTCCACCAGGGAACAGGGCGCCGTCTCCGGTCCCTGGATATGATCCCGTTTGCCGATTGGCAGCGTGAGAGCTGGACCTTGTGAATTTGTTGGCATTTTATTTACCCTTCCCTGTCAATTTCTCCAGTGCTTTGAGGATACCTTCGGCGCCGGGATTGACACCCGTAGGCGAGACGTAACTCCAGGTGATTACCCCTTTTGCGTCAATGACGAAGAGAGCTCTGGCGGCTATTCCATCTTTTTCCAGATACACGCCGTAGGAACGGGCTACAGCCCCTTTGGGTTCAAAGTCCGCGAGCAAAGGGAATTTTAAATTTCTTTCTTTAGCGAAAGCTTTGTTGGACCAATTATTGTCCACGGAAATTGCCATTATCGCAGCTTTGAAGTCCTGAAATACCGGCAAAATTTCGTTATAAACTGAAAGTTGGTCGCTGCACACGGGGCTGAAGGCAGCGGGAAAAAATACGAGGACCACAGGCTGGCCCCGGAAATCATGGAGGGAAACCGGCTTATCCTGCGTACTTTTCAGCGTGAAATCCGGGGCAACCGTCCCGGACTGGAGGGCAGTCATCATTTCAGTCGTTGGCATAGTCGCCTCCTTTGTTACAGTATTAGGGCGACGGACAAGCGGGTCAATACGTATTCCAACTGATTCAATTAAACCGCCGTGTCGCCACCTATTTCATGTTCACAAATTGCAGAGGGACGTTAAAGTCCTGCTCATTCAGCAGCCGCATGATCTCTTGAAGGTCATCAATCTGTTTGCCGGTAATCCGCACCTGGTCGTCCTGGATGGCGGGCTGGACCTTCATGCCGAGACCTTTAATGTATTTGACGATTTTCTGAGCGGTTTCCTTGGAGATGCCTTCCTTGATTTTAACATCAACCTTGGCGGAACCCTGGGTGGACGCGCTGATAGTACCCATTTCAAGACTCTTGGGAGAGATATTCTGACGCGCGCAACGTCCAAACAGCATGTCTACCACGGCTTTGACCTTCATATCATCCCCGGAAACAATGTGAATGGATTTCTCTTTCTTGTCCAGGGTGATCTCGGTGGTCACATTTTTAAAATCGTAGCGGCCGGCAACCTCGCGTTTGACGTTGTTAACCGCATTATCAAGTGCCTGCATATCAACCTTGGAGACTACATCTAATGACGGCATTTAAAAACCTCCGTAATGAGAATTGTTTTTCATTCTACCATGACCGGCGGTTGGTCTGAAAAACGGATTCCCGTCACCCGGTCACCTAATAATACCAATTTTAGATTCCGCCATATTGCTCTTTATGACCACTATTGTGATCTATTCGCTCTTCATAATGATCGTTAGTCAATATTAACCTGCTTATCACGATTAAATACCAACATCCGGGTCTCGCCATAAAAACCAGGTTGCCCCCAAAGTGTTAGAATAAAATGATATTGATCTTACGAGGAGAATACCATGGTACAAAAAGGCAAAGTTAAGGTTACCGGCAAGGCCGAACAACGGAAATCAGCCGAATATCTGCGCAAGGGTCCCAAAAAGAAATAACCACCCTTTCATCACTTCAAGTTTGTTACCTGACATCCTGTTCTGCAAAGAACAAAATAATTAGTCTGAATGAGCCGTTCTTATCCGAGCCATGGGGCCGTTAAAACCACTCCCAATACTGGCAAGGTGAGAATGACTTGTTTAGGCGGTTCCATTTTAGAGTTCCTAACTTCCCCACCATTTTAGCAAGGCAATTTCAGGCAAGGTTCGATTCTTCTTTATTTCCATTCAACCTGGCTTCCATACGATTAACGGCCACCACCATCAGTAAAATCGAGAGCACGATCAATACCAGCGCTATCGAAAAAGCCGAAACATAACTGTTTGTAGTATCGAAGAGGAAACCGGCAAATGCCGGCCCGATGGCCGCGCCGATCAGAAAACAGCTATCTGCAATACCCATGCTAAGCCCGATCCGCCGCCCTCCGAAGAGGTCTGCTACCAGGATCAACATCATGACCCCGTAACCGCCCCAACTTAGCCC
The DNA here is from genome assembly GCA_025358235.1 of Chloroflexota bacterium. Taxonomy (GTDB): domain Bacteria; phylum Chloroflexota; class Dehalococcoidia; order Dehalococcoidales; family RBG-16-60-22; genus JACPQH01. The sequence goes on along the minus strand of JANYKH010000023.1, from coordinate 1,524 downwards.
AAAAATTGCGGCAAACAGGTAAAGCGCCCACAACTGGCGGGCAAAGATCAACCAGCCAAGAGTAATCGCCAGCCCCAAACCCGAGGCCAGACATGGCCCCAGTCTTCCGAATTTATCGGTAATCGGGCCGGTGCCGATTCGTCCGATGACTGCCGCAATGCTGATCACACTGAGAATTGAAGCTCCTTCCATCCGGGTAAGACCGATGTCAGTGACGTGAGGAACGATGTGGGTCATGACCATATTCAAGCAAAACGAGAAGAGCACATAAATCGCCAGCAGCATCAAGAAAATGCGGTTGCGCAAAAGGACCAGACTGGCGGTAAAAATCGACGAAGATGTTGATTGGGCAAAGGAATTTCCACTGTTAAATGAAGCGTCAGTATTTTTTAAATTAATTCCGGCAGCGGCAGGTTTGAGCTTGAGAAACACGGAGAAAAAAGAAACTGCCACCAGACTGAAAATGCCCATGAGAAGATATGAAGTACGCCAGCCCCATAAAGCGATGGAAGAGACCGCCAGAGGCGCAATAATTGCCGCCCCCAACCCCGCCCCCGAACTGACAATCGATATCGCCAGACCGCGGCCTTTTTGGAACCAGGGAGACGTTGTCGCGATCATGACCGGCATCGCCCCGCCCATGCCGATTGACAGGAGCAGGCTATAGCTGAGATAAAAATGCCACAGTTCGGTGCCGCGGCTGGAGAGCACCAGCCCCAGGGCTGTAAAAACACCCATGGCGGCCACCACCGATTTGGGTCCGTATTTGTCCAGAGCGAATCCGCTGATAATGGCAAAAATGGCGGCGATGAGCATAGAGACTGAGAAAATACTTGATGTCGCCGTACGGCTTAACCCAAAATCATTCTCAAAAGACTGAAAGAACACGCCGAAAGAATACCGTATTCCAAAAAGCGTGCTGACCACCACCACGGAAATTAAGACGATTATCCAGCCGTAATATATCTTGTTTCTCATTTAGCGGAAATATCACTCCGTCCCGGCCGTCAAGCCCTGCGAACGATAGTATAACATGTATTTGTGCGCCAATCCCGGAGAAATGTTTCTTATATATGCGGCGAAATTATGTTCAAAAAATCTGCTTGATCATTCTTTAGTCCTGGGACTGTAATACTGTGCGTGCCAACTTCTTGTTATGCACGATCCATCATCGTATAATAGTCCCAATTGTCCGTAACGCCAGGCTCCGCCATAATAGACAACAGTCAGACGGCAAGACGGAAATAATTAATGAACGGGAGTAATTCGAACCGGGTATGACGTGGAACTTCCCCCCTTATTCAAGTGTCTTCTTTCTCGGCACCGTCCTGGCGAACCTGCTGGCCGTTGTCGTTTTACGCAAAAACCGGGCCCCCGGCTTTATTGTCCTGGCTTTGATTATCATGGCCGCCGGAGAGTGGTCGCTGACTCGCGCTTTCGAGGCGGGTGCTATTGCTCTATCGGCGAAGATTTTTTGGGGCAAAACCGAATTTTTCGGCATCCTGAGCATCTGCGTTTTATGGC
>JANYKH010000001.1 GCA_025358235.1 Chloroflexota bacterium | reverse complement strand
TTCACTCCGGCGGCTTCAAGCACAGAACGAACTGCGCTGCCGGCAATTACGCCCGTACCCGGCGCTGCGGGTTTGAGCAGCACCTGGCAAGCGCCAAATTTAGCCGTGATTTCATGCGGAATCGTATGCCCGGCCAGTTTTACCTTAATCAGGTTTTTCTTGGCGCGGCTGCCGCCCTGGGCGATAGCTACGGGGACTTCGGTGGCCTTGCCGATGCCGATACCCACGTGGCCCTGCCCATCACCCGTTACTACCAGGGCGCTGAAGCGCAGCCGTTTGCCGCCCTTCATAACCTTGGCTACGCGGTTGATGTACATCAGCTTGTCGTTAAGGGTTAACTCGCTGGCGTCAATTCTGCTTCGTTGTTTATACATTAATTAATGCGCCTCATTTAGAATTTCAAGCCGGCTTCGCGGGCGCCTTCAGCCAGCGCCTTGACCCGCCCGTGATAGGCGAATCCGCCGCGGTCAAAGACTACTTCCGTAATCCCTTTTTCCACAGCCCGCTTGGCAATAGCCGCCCCTACAATCTTGGCTTCCTCTACTTTCTTTTTGCCTTCGAGGCTGGCCTTAATTTCAGGTTCGACAGTTCCCGCGGATACCAGGGTAACTCCCTTGGTATCATCAATAATCTGGGCATAAATGTGGTTAAGGCTCCGGAATATGGCCAGACGGGGTCTTTCCGTCGTGCCTTCTACCTTCAGTCTTACCCGAATATGCCGTCTGGTACGTGCTGGACCAGGTGCTAATTTACCCATTTCTGATCTTAACCTGCCTTCTTACCGATGACCTTACCGGCTTTACCGGGCTTCAATTTAATACGCTCTCCGGCGTACCTGATGCCTTTACCTTTATAATGGTCCGGCTTGCGCATCGCGCGGATATCCGCGGCCATTTCGCCGATAGCTTCTTTATCAGCGCCTGATAATTTAACTTTGGTCGTGCCTTCGATCGCGAAGCTGATTCCGGGTCTCATCTCAACTTCCATCGGGTGGCTCTGACCTACTCTCAGTACCAGTTTCGCACCCGCTTTTTCAGCGCGGTAACCGATACCTACAATTTCAAGATCCTTGGAGAAGCCGGTCGCTACACCAGTGACCATGTTGGCCAGCAGGGAGCGGCTCAGCCCATGAAGCGCCTTGTCTTCCTTGCTTTCACTGGGACGCGCCACCGTCAGGACATTATCCTTCTGGCTGAAAACCATCCCGGGATTAAAGGTCCGCTTAAGCTCGCCTTTCGGTCCCTTGACCGTGACTACGCTTCCATCAATTTTTACCGTCACACCGGCCGGTATTGTAATAGGCATTCGCCCTATTCTTGACATCTTATCAAACTCCCCCAGTTACCAAACGTAGCATAGCAGTTCGCCGCCCACGCCCAGCCGCCAGGCCTGCTGTCCTGTCCGGACGCCCTTGGATGTGGAAAGAATTGCCACTCCCAGGCCGCCGTACACTCGCGGAATTTCCTGCCGCTCAACATACATCCGCAGGCCAGGTTTACTAATACGCTGCAGGCCCGCGATTGCCGGCTGAGTCTCCATGTAGCGGAGATGAATCTTAATCATCTTCTCCGGCTTGTCCTTATCCTTGGACAAATCATAGTCCAGGATAAAGCCTTCATCCTTAAGGATTTTGGCTATAGACATTTTAATCTTAGAGCTGGGTACTTCAACGTATTCATGCCGCGCCAACATCGCGTTACGGATCCTGGTCAGCATATCTGCAATGGGATCAGATACCATCATATCTTGCAGTCCTCTTCAACAATTTACTCCCAGCTTACCAGCTGGATTTCCTTACTCCGGGCAACTGCCCGATCAAAGCCAGTCTGCGGAAGCATATCCGGCACATGCCGAATTTGCGCATGTATGCCCTGGGCCGGCCGCACACCTTACAGCGGTGGTGAGCCTGCACCTTGAATTTGGGCGGGCGCTGTGATTTTAATACCTTAGATAGTTTTGCCATGCCTACTCCATTATTCTTTCGAGAAAGGCATTCCCAGGGCTTCGAGAAGCGCCCTGCCTTCCTCGTCGGTCTGAGCGGTCGTCACTATACAGACTTCAAGGCCGCGGACCTTATCAACTTTATCGTATTCGATTTCAGGGAACATGATCTGCTCTTTCATTCCCAGGGTGTAATTCCCGCGTCCGTCGAACGATTTCGGCGAAACACCGGAGAACTCATGGCCGCGGGGAAGAACCGCACTGACCAGTTTCTCGTAAAAATCCCACATTCTCTGGCCCCGCAGAGTCACCCGCACGCCCACCGGCATGCCGGCCCTCAGGCGGAAGTTAGCGATAGCTTTCTTCGATTTGGTGATTACCGGGTGCTGCCCGGCAATCGCGGTAACATCGCCCACGGCGGCTTCTACGGCTTTCGCATTCGTGGAAGCTTCACTGCCCACGCCGACGTTAATAATGATCTTCGTCAGACGCGGCACCCTCATCGGGTTGCTGTAGCCCAGCTGTTTCATCAGGCTGGGTACCAGCTCTTTCCTGTATTTCGCTTGCAGTTCAGACATATTAATCCATTACCTCGTGACAGGTCCGGCAGACTCTCACCCGCCGGCCGTCCTCAAGTTTGCGATAGCCCACTCTCGTCGGCTTATTGCACTTGTCGCACATTAACATTACGGAGGCCACATTTACCGGCCCTTCAAGTTCGATAATACCGGCCTGTCTGGCCTGCCCCTTCGCCTTGGCGTGCTTCTTGATCATGTTCACGCCTTCGATGAATAAGCGATTATCCTTCGGGAAAGCAAAGCGCACCTTGCCTTTCTTACCCTTGTCTTTGCCGGAGATTACCAGCACTGTGTCATTCTTTTTTATTTTCATAATGTTCAGCCTTAAACAGCTGTTCCTTTATAAGACCTCTGGCGCCAACGAGACAATCTTGGTAAAGTTCTTTTCCCTCAATTCTCGGGCGACGGGCCCAAATATACGGGTACCCTTGGGATTATCCTTATCAGTCAGGATAACCGCGGCATTGTCATCAAAGCGGATATATGATCCGTCGATGCGCCGGAAAGACCGGGTTGTGCGGACAACTACCGCTTTCACCACTTCGCCTTTCTTCACAGAACCCTGTGGAACGGCTTTCTTAACTGAAGCCGTAATAATGTCCCCCAGAGCAGCATAAGTTTTCTTGCTGCCGCCCATGATCTGGACGCACATAATAATGCGGGCGCCGGTATTATCGGCCACTGTTAACCTGGTATAAGTTTGAATCATATTTCTTACCTATCTATCTAGACAATTTCTTTCGGCGCTATTTCGGCTACTTCGCCTTTCGTCACTAGTTCCAGTACGCGCCAGTGCTTCGTCTTGGAAAGCGGACGGGTTTCGATGATCCTTACCTGATCACCTACGTGAAATTCCCGCTTCTCATCATGGGCGACATACTTTACAGAGCGCTTTATCGTCTTGCTATATAGCGGATGCTGCCGGGGTGTTGCCACGGCTACTACCACTGTTTTATCCATTTTGTCGGCTATGACCTGGCCAACCCTAATTTTGCGGTTCTGCATAATTCCTACCTTATCCCCAGTTTCTTCTCGGTGAGCAGAGTCTCGAGCCGGGCGATCTTCTTTTTCACCCGTGGAATTTCACGGTGATTAACAAGCTGGCGCGTGGACAGCCTGAACCGCAGGTTAAACTGCTCCTGGTGAGCTTCTTCTATTTGTTTTTTTAAATCTTCAGGGCTCATCGCCCGGAATTCGTCAAGCTTCATTTTGTACCCCCTGCTCGGCCTTGCCGTCCGTCATCACAACGCCATAAACTTCCTTAATGACGAACTTGGTGCGGATAGGCATCTTGTTCGCCGCCAGGCGCATGGCCTCCCGCGCGATATCCTCAGCTACGCCGCCCATTTCAAAGAGCATTCTGCCAGCTTTGACGGGGGCCACCCAGTGGTCCATGGCGCCCTTACCGCCGCCGCCTCGGGTTTCAGCCGGTTTCTTCGTGATGGGCTTGTCCGGAAATATCCTGATCCATATCTTGCCGCCGCGTTTTACGTGACGGGTCATGGCGCGCCGGCTGGCTTCAATCTGATTGGCCGTTAACCAATGGTTTTCCAGAGCCTGCAGACCAAATTCGCCAAACGCCAAGGTATTGCCTGAATGGGACGCGCCCTTCATGCGCCCCTTCATCATTTTTCGATACTTTACTCGCTTAGGCTGTTGCATTTCCTAGACCTCTTCAATTAGCTCTGCGGTTTATCAGAGCCTTCCTTACCGGAAGATTCTGCGGGTTTGCGTGCTTTTCTTACGCGGGGTTTCGGTTTTTCTTCAGTAGCCGGCGCCGGAGTTAAATCCGCCGTCTCAGTAGCTGAAGGAGCGATAGCCTCGGC
>JANYKH010000316.1 GCA_025358235.1 Chloroflexota bacterium | reverse complement strand
TTCCTGGCGCTGGCCCTGTCCGTGCTGTTCATGTACATGGTGCTGGCTTCCCAATTCGGCTCATTCTTGCAGCCGGTAATCGTTATGCTGGCTCTCCCGATGGCGGCAATCGGGGCGTTCCTGGCCCTTTTTGCCACCAGAAATACCATGGACATCACGGCTATGATAGGCATCATTTTGCTGACCGGCATCGTGACCAAGAACGCCATATTACTGGTTGACTTTGCCAACCAGCAGAGAGAAAAGGGTTTAAGTGCCAGAGAGGCGATATTATCGGCGGGATCAATCAGGCTCAGGCCGGTGCTGATGACCACCCTTTCCCTGATATTCGGCATGCTGCCGGTAGCTATCGGGATCGGGGCGGGGGGCGAATGGCGCTCGCCCATGGCGATCACAGTAATCGGCGGGCTGATTACATCCACAGTACTTACGCTCATAATCGTTCCCGTGGCCTATACCTTGCTGGAAGGCAGGAAACGGCGTCCGGCCAAACCGGATGAATCAGTGAATGAGGCAGTTTAACAAAATTGGTGAGGTCTGCAGAAAGCTGAAGTTTACATAAATGTTAAGGGAGGGGGAATATTTATTTCCCTCCTCCTCCCTTGATGAAGAAATAAAAAAGCCCCGGCGATGAAAGCCGGGGCTTTTCGATTATCCGGAAGTTCAGGCAAGCTGGAGTGTAACAGAATTTTTGCGGATCTTATATTTATTGGTTTTAGCCAGTGCCTGGGCTGCAAAACGTTGCGGAATATCAACCAGGGTATGTTCTTCAAGTATTCTTATTTGACCGATGGTAACGCCAGGGAAATTGGCGTAATAGGCGATAGTGCCCACAACGTCAGCGGGTCTTATTCCCTGGGATTTTCCGGCGCTAAGGGTCATGCGCACCATGCCTTTTTCGGTGGCGCCCGGCGCGCTCTTGCGGTCATTCCTGGTTTTGGCACGTTTTAATGTGGGGGCGACTTTGGGGGCGCGCGCTTCCCTTACCGGGTTAACCGGTGCGATAGGCCGCTGCTTCTCCTCACCGCGGGCCAGTTTTAAGGCCATGGCGGCAACCAGCTCAGTATCATGTCCCATTTCTACCAGTTTGGCCACGATCTTCGATTCTTTTTTGCAATCATCCTGCTGTAAACAAGCTACAATCTGTTCCAGTAATTGTGTTTCCCGGTGTGCTTCAATTTCTTCCACGGTGGGAATAGGCATCCGGGTGATGACCTGCTTGGTAAATCCTTCAATGCGGCGTAACCGCCATTGTTCCGGTACTGTCAGAAGTGTGATGGCGATACCGGTCTTGCCCGCTCTGCCGGTGCGGCCAACACGGTGGACGTACAGTTCCGGGTCCTCAGGCAGATCATAGTTGAACACGTGGGAAATATTATCTATATCCAGGCCGCGGGCGGCCATATCTGTAGCGACAAGTACGGTCGTCTGGTTATGCCGGAAGCGGTTTAACACCTGTTCACGGGTCTGCTGGCTGAGATCGCCATTCAGGGCTTCCGCGGGAATTCCCCGTCCCATAAGTTCATTTACCAGTTCGCCGGTGCCCACGCGCGTTCTGACGAAGATAAGGGCGCTGGTGATTTTCTCGATTTCAAAAAGGCGAGTGAGAACTGCCAGTTTTTCATCTCTATTGACCAGACAATAACGGTGCTCAATGGCGTCAACCGTGAGGTGGGCGCTTTTGATGATGACGGATTTTGGGGTACGCATATATTTATTGGCAATATTGCCGATTTGCTGCGAAATCGTAGCGGAGAAAAGGGCGGTCTGGCGTTCGGGTGGAATGGTACTGAGAATTTTCTCAATATCTTCGATGAAACCCATGCTGAGCATTTCATCAGCCTCATCCAGCACGAGATTTTCCACCGAACTTAGATTGAGCGCCTTTTTTTCGATCAGGTCAAGCAAGCGGCCGGGTGTCCCGACGACAATGTCCACGCCCTGCCGGAGGCGGGTGATCTGCGGGGAGTAAGGCTGACCCCCATAAACGGCCAGAACGCGGACATTCATGCAGCTGCCGTATTCGATGGCGGCTTTAGCCACCTGGAGGGCCAGTTCGCGTGTAGGAGCCAGCACCAGGGCCTTTACGCCGCGACGGTCCTGTTCTAACTTTTGCAGAATGGGCAGCATAAATGCGGCGGTTTTACCTGTGCCGGTCTGTGACTGGGCAATAACGTCATGACCTTCCAGTATCAAAGGGATGATTCTGGATTGAATTGGTGTTGGTGCAATGTAGCCCAGATTAGTGACTGCCTGAACCAGCTGGGGTTTTAGCCCCAATTCGGAAAAAGCGGATTGTTCAGATGCGATTGTTTCTGTTGCGATTGTCATTGTACTCCTGCTTGCGTCGTTAATAGTCCACTGCATCAACCCCGGTGCTTTCAACAACCGACCCTGCGAGCAAGTAAGAGTCTCGTGTTAAAACAAAATCGCCCGACCTTCGTAGAAAGGCCAGGCGGATTTTATCAAACGCATATCCCTGGTTTACGTGGCTCTATTAGTTTAACACAAACAGGGGGTTTCTTGCTCGTTTTGGGCAATTGGGATAAATCACAAAGGAATGACGCCTGTGAATATGCCTGAATCAGGCTGAAATTGAGCCAGGTTTTATTTACCGGGCGTGGGCCTGGTTAGTGGGCGTGGCGTTGGCGGCGGTTTCCACTTTCGCTCTGAGCGTGCGCAGCAGAACCTCTTCGGAGGCGGCGTGTTTTGCGATCGCCTGATGCGTGTACGATAGATGAACGCGCATGTCTAACCCTTTTTGCGCCCAAATTTTTGGGTCCATTTCAGTCAAGGCCAGGTTATCAAGGTCCAGATGTGCCTGGGCGAGGCGGTCCCTGAGGTCGTTATGCTGCAATAGCAGGATACGTAAAGCCTGTGACAGATCGCTAGAGCCTGACTGCTCAAAGGCGTTCAGAAGGTAAGTTTCCTCAAACATAAAATGAGCCCTCAGTCCCTGATTAAGGGTTGTGAAGAGGGTTTGCAGGTGTATTAATCCATCGTTGGGAGTTTCCGGCGCGAAGGCATGTTCGGTTTCCCGTATGCGGGCCATGGCCTCACCGTCATTGGCAACCCTGTCGATGCTTTCAAGTCGCTCCCGGATAGTCCGATGCTCGGCGATGATACGGTCGATGATTGCCAGAATTTCGTTAGCCATCATTCCTCCTCTGGGAGTAAAGGCAGTATATTTCACAAATACTAACCAATAAATTCTGGCTTACCGCGTGACAATTAGCCATAAGTAAACTTACGGAATCCATAAACGGGAGGGTCTAATTTTCCAGCCGTGAAATAGGTGACATTACGGATGGAAATTTATTTGGATTGGAAATAAAGTGAGAAATAGTATGGTTGATTACCAACACAATACATGGTCAGGTGATGAATAAAATGGCTGATAATACCGCGCAGGCTAATACTCCTTCCCGCCCCAGTGATGTGATGCAAATGTGGGTTAATATGATGAGGTTTTGGGCGGAGGTTTTAAAGCCCTACGAACCGGAAGGTTGGAAGCTAAAAAACACGATTGTCTGCGAAAACCCGTCACTCTGGTTACGCAACTTCACTCCAGACCTCCATAATAGTCGGACGCCGGTGTTGATCCTGGCTCCTAACGCGGGACACCATCAGAACATCGCTGAACCTCTTATTGGAAAAACTTTAACCGTCGATTCGTCTAGACCGGTATTCCTGCTCGAGTGGAAAGAACCCACCACTACCAGTAAAAACAAGTCTGATTCTATCGATGATATTGTCACCAATATTCATGCATGTGTTGACCAAATTGGTGGCAAAGTACATCTGTTTTGTCTGTGCCAGGGGGCGTGGGCCGGGGCGATTTACGGCGCACTTTATCCCTATACTCTGGCGTCTTACACTAACGCTGCCGGACCGATCGATTTTGAGGCAGGTGACGGCAAAATTGAGAATGGGTGCCGGGTTTTGCCCATGGCATTCTTTGAAGGTTTGGTAGCGGCCGGAGGCGGAGTCCAAAAAGGTGAATCGCAGCTAATGGGTTTTAAGGGGATGAACCCTTATGACCGGTACGTGGGTGATTACGTGGATCTGTGGGAGGCGGTTTGCAAAGGTGATGAAAAAGAAATTAAGAAATGGCACCGTTTCAAAGAATGGTATGAGCAGCCCGTGGATATCCCGGGTGTGTGGTATCTCGAAGCGGTCGATAAACTTTTCAAACATAACCTGCTAATAAAGGGCGAATTGGTGATTCTGGGACAGAAAGTAGACCTCTCGAAAATTACCTGCCCGGTTCACCTGATTGCGGGCGACGAAGATGATGTCACCCTGCCGGAGCAGGTATTCGCCATGGCGAAAGTGGTCACTGGCCCTGTCACGATGAAAACACTGGAAAATGCCGGGCATATAGGCGTGTTTGTCAAGGAATCATCGCTGAAATACTGGGAAACGGACATCCTGAAAAGCCTGGACTAAATCAGGCCGGATAATTCTTAAACCTTTTGCAAACCAAGAGGAACCGGCGCCTGAGTGCCATGTGTGGTCTCTAACTACTGAACACAACCCTTAATCTCTCAGGCGATGACGCTTTTCGTATCCACCACGGTAAGAACCAAGGTCAAGCAAAAAGCCCAATATCAGCGCTAACCAGTCCGGCCCGGTGATGCCGTTAGAAAATACCAGAACGTAAGCCAGAGTTGTCCAGGGATAAAGTCATTGGAGGAGGTTG
>JANYKH010000264.1 GCA_025358235.1 Chloroflexota bacterium | reverse complement strand
CAGTCCCAGCAGGGCATAAGCCGCCCGGTTTACGCGGTCGAGGCCGGATTCGGTAATCCCAAAGCCGTCCCGGAATTCCTTGGCGCTGGCCTCGTCCATCTGCCCGAGTTCCATTTCCAGTTTTCCCGCCACGGCGATGATATACCGGTTTGGCCGGCCGTACTTCTTATTCAGTTCTTCTTCCAGTTTCACCTGATCCGAAGCCTGGTCGTCACCCACGTTTACAATGGTGAGCAGCGGCTTGGCCGTCAGGTACTGGAAGTTCGTCACGAAGCGTGCTTCGTCGGGCTGTAATTCGATTTCCCTGATTGGCTTTTCCGCCTCCAGCAGGGACTTGAATTTCTCCATTATCGCCAGTTCTTTTTCCAGCCCCGGTCTGTCCGGCGGTTTGGCTGATTTCAGGTTGACCTTCAGTCTTTCGACTCTTCTTTCAATCATGGCCAGATCGGAGAAAGCCAGTTCAAGGTCCATCGCGGCGATATCCCGCCCGATGTCGATTCCCCCCTCCAGCGGCACCGCCTCATTCTCGAAACCCCGGATGACGTTGATGATCAGTTCCGAAGCCTGCATCGAGTTCAGCAGTTCCCCCCCGATCCCCCCCTTTTCCTTGACCAGCGCTTTCAGCGAGGCGCCTAGGTCAATGTACTTGATCTCTGCGGGCACGACCCTCTTCGGGTTATACATCTTGGTCAGTACGACCAGCCGGGCGTCCGGCACCTTGGCGATGCCTACGTTAGGCTTGGCGGCCTCGCCGGAAAAGTAGGCCGATGTTTCCGCTTTACCCCTGGTCAGGGCGTTAAAAATAGTCGTTTTGCCGCTTTTAGACGGCCCGATGATGCCGATATTGATACTCATGAAATTACTCCAAAAATCGATAGGGTGATCTGGTTTTGTTGAAACGTACCTTTGGGATTATCAGTGAAATCAGGCTTTCTTGTCAATTATCAGACGTGGGTTGTTCGTTTCCACCGCCCCCCGACAACCATAATATATTCTGTCCTTCCGGCGCAGGTTGCAGACAGTGAAGAAATGGGGGCTGGACCACTTATCGCCCCTTTCATTTCAGCAAAAGCTGGAATCTGCACTCAGGTTATTTCCAATCTATTGCTCTCGCCCCCGCCGAGGGAGAGAGTGAGAGTGAGGGGGTAAGCCGGCGAAAAGCGTAGACCCCGTTGAAATCAGGAGATTATGGGGAGGATACCTCAATCATCAGTAGAGTTTGGTTGATTTTACGGCAGGAACGTTATTTTTCCGGATGGGTGGTCCTTCACTTCATAAGTGATGCCCGCCTCGCGGAAAAGCTCGTTAAATGTCTCGTCAGCGTATTTGCCGTAGGTGACATAACGTTTAATGCGCGCATTGCACAGCATCTTGGCGCAGAGCACACACGGGCTGTGCGTGGCGTAAATCGTCGCCCCCTCGATACTCACCCCGTGCAGGCTGGCCTGTATAATCACGTTCTGCTCGGCGTGGATTCCGCGGCAGATTTCATGCCTCGTCCCGGAGGGAATTTTCAGTTCGTCCCGCAGGCAGCCCAGTTCAAGACAGTCCTTGGTTCCCGCCGGCGCCCCGTTATACCCCGTCGAAAGAATGTGCTTGTTGCGTACCGCCACCGCCCCCACGTGGTGCCGCAGGCAGGTGGCCCGCTCCGCCACCACCGCCGCGATTCTCAGGAAATACTCGTCAATATCAGGGCGTTTGTTGTTGTTCATGTTTTATCCTGGCGATAATCCGCCTGGTTTCCAGTTTCAAAGCGTCTATCGAAGTTTCGTTGATAACATAATGGCTGGCCATCGCTATCGGGCCGCCCTTGTTCACGTTCTCTATCTCGCTCTTGTCCCGCTGGGCAGCTTCTTCCGGCGTTAATTTCCGGTGCGCGCGCTGAGCCAGACGGGCATACCGCGTTTTCGGCGAGGCGCAGACCGCTACTACCATAAAATCGTTGCCGTAACGCTCTTTCATCAGGGAATATTCTTCCCAGGAATATAGTCCGTCCGCCACGACGTTGCCGTGCGCCAGCCCGGCGTCAATTTCCGGCAGATTCATGATGGCGTAAGCCGCCATTCCGTGTTCGCGCCGTAACTCTTCCCGCACTTTGCGTTCGTTGGCTTCGTTCAGCGGCCAACCACGGCGGTTTACTTCTTTCTCGGTAATATCCCCGAAACGGATGCGCTTAAACCCCGCATCCTCGAATTCTTTGGCGACTTCAGATTTTCCGGACCCGGCCATTCCTACTATTGCTACAACTCTCATATCGACCCATTATAGGGAACATCAGGCTTGATGACAACCCCGTGAGAGTGTGAAATTTTGGATCAATATTCGCTGCGGGGTTTTCATAAATTTAGTCGTTTTCAGGCTGAGGCGTGCTAAACCGCCCTCTCTTGTATTATTATGAGAAGGATGAATACGCTGGATTACCGGAGATCATGCTCGAAACACTGGATGAGTTAGCCCTGTCGGCTCTGCTGTCCGTCAGCCAGGGCAGTCTGGTTGCCCTCCTGACCCTCGGTCTTGTTGCGGCACTCACTGAGGTTGGGGTTCCTTTCCCTTTCGTCATTGACGGTGTCCTCCTTTTTGCCGGATATCATTTCCGCCTGCTCTCGCCCAGCTTATTACTGGTTGTTTTGGCCCTGTTTTTGGGCCGTTTAGTCGGCGGCAGCATCATTTACTGGTCTTTTCGCGTCGTCGGCCCACCCCTGTTCCGGTGGCTCTCCCGGCATTTTCCCAAGGCTCAGTCCCGTCTGGATGAACTGTGTTCCCGCCTAGATAAACGCGCCCCGGTGGCGGTCGCTTTCGCCCGTCTTACTCCAGGTCTGCTCACCGTCGTCTCCATCGCAGCGGGTTGCATCCATATGAAATTCCATTATTTCCTGGCTGGTATCGCTATTGCCTCTCTGATTGCGGACGGTGTCCTGCTGGCTGTTGGCTACGGCACCCGCTTCGGCCTCAATTTCTTCGGGCTTAAACCGAATACCATCATGCTCGCGCTCGGCATCGTGGCCCTGCTGGTCTGTGTTGGGTTATTCCGCCAGTTCTGGAGCAAAAAGAAGTCCGGTAAACCGCCGGTCGGTTAAAACCATCTTTTACCCTCCATCTATCCCTAAATACGTATCTCTACGAATGCCCATAATATGCCGTCCGGCTCTACAATCCGATTAGAAGCCGGAGCATAACTTCCTTAAATCAGTTTTTCCGGCTGCCGGAGTGCTTATGATTAAGCTCCAGGTACTGGTTATCGGCGCCGGCACCGCCGGGGAATACGCCGCTCAATATGCGAAAAAGGGGGCGGATTCCGTGGGCATCGTGGAGAAATACCGCGTGGGCGGGGACTGCATTTTTCACGCCTGCATGCCCACCAAATGTCTCATTCACGCCGCCCGTACCTATAAAAAATCCCGCGCCGGAAATTTCTTCGGCCTGCCTGTAACGCAATCTCCCGCCGATTATAAATCCGTCAAGGCTTATAAAGACCGCATCATCCGGGATATGTTGCACACCCCGGAGCGTTTAACCGCGCAGGGAATCAGGTATTTTCAGGGCACCGCCCGCTTTCAATCGCCTCATGTCGTCACGGTTGGCGGTGAGCAAATTGAGGCGGACAAGATTATTATTGCCGCAGGGTCGATCCCCGCCGTCCCCCCCATCCCCGGGCTCCAAGAAACCGGCTGCATCACCAATATCGAGGCCCTGGATATGGACTATGTTCCGCCGCGTCTGGCTGTTATCGGGGGCGGGCCCATCGGCGCGGAATTTGCCCTGATTTTCTCCGCTTTTGGGGCGAGAGTCCATATTTATGAGGCGCTGGACCGCATCCTTTCCAACGAGGATGAAGAAGTTTCCGCCGCCCTGTCCGCCTCTTTCATTAAGCAGGGCATCGCCGTATCGACGAGCACCAAAGTCGTTAAAGTGGAAAAGACCCCTTCCGGTAAGCTAATTTATTCCGCCGACGCCTCCGGTAAGGAAACTCAGGAAGAATATGATGAAATTATGGTGGCCGCCGGGCGCAAACCTGACCTCGTTGGGATGAATCTTGACGTCACCGGCGTAAAATTAACCCGCCGCGGTATTACTGTTGATAATACTATGCAGACCAGTGTGCCGCATATCTACGCCGTCGGGGATGTGACTGATACCTACCAGTTTACTCACATCGCGTGGGAGCAGGGTGAGGCCGCGGGGGGCAACGCCGTAGGCCGTC
>JANYKH010000236.1 GCA_025358235.1 Chloroflexota bacterium | reverse complement strand
ATACATAATACCGCGAAATTTTGTCCAGTCTCCTTATCAAGTTGATTTCTAATAGCCGATTCGCTCTTTAGCTTCCACTGGCCCCAAAGGTGAGCGGCATCACGAAACTCTACTGTATTGTCTTTAATATAGAGATAAATTGGCTTCTCCGCCCGGCCTTTGATGATTATGCCGGCGCTATACCCCGCATTCACAATTTCATCGCCGAGATAGCTGGAGATTGCGCTGCGAGCTGCCCAGCCAGTAAGCGGAGAGATGAAGCTAAGTACGGTCTTGCACCCCATAAGGCCGGTGAGCGGGCCAACGCCAACGTGTAGAAGACTTTTTGGGCTGAAAGGGTCAGTGCCCTGTGGCATTCCATCCCAAAGTAACTTATTAGCAAGGCCGCGCCCGCCCAGGTATCTTTTTGTGTCTTCAGTGACATCGATGACGCGGTGAGTCTGGTTAGTCAGGTCTATTTCCAGCAGACTTATTTTGACTTCATTATTCATTTTTCTTCCTGCCGCCAGCCTGGCTCCGCAATCGTTTCTCTGGTAAGAGGGTATAACCGATTCGCAATGAGTTCTGCCTTTTCGTCAGCATGTTTTCTGAGAAGGTCCTGGGCAAACTGACCAAATCGGGCTTCTGTCGGCAGGAAACGCAGGGCAGTATTCGGACAAACGTTGACGCATTGCGGATTGACGTTACCGGAGTTAGCAATATCGCAAAGATCGCACACGAAAGGCGCTGTAGTATGCCCGGGAGAAAGTCTTACGGCTTCCGCAGGACAGGCTTTCTGGCACTTGAGGCAGTCTTTGCCCAGACATGTCTTGGCATTTACTACCATATGCTTTGAATTATTATCGAAGTAGACCGCCGGCGGGGAGACAGGGCAGGCTTTCTCACATTCCCTTTCTTCGTCGTGACACTGAACGCACGTTACCTGTACCGCTTTAGGTAGTGGCAGAAGGTATTTTCGAACCTGGATGCGAGATAGCTCCTTATTTATCACGCCGAAGTGCATCATTGAACAGGCCATCTGACAGATCTTGCAGCCTGTACACTTCATTTCGTCGCATTCTATAAAGCCTGCGCCTTTAGGAAAGGGGTAGTTTTCTTTTCCCCAAGTTTTTACCTTAGGGATAGTTGGCTCATTGTTTTCAGGCATGTATTGACCTCCGCCACAGTCGACTATTCGGAAACTACAACATCGATTAGTACGGGAAGTTTTTTCTCTTTTATGAATTTTATGGCTTTATCAATTGTGGGTCTGAGGTCTTCAGACCTTTCCACAGGTCCGAGGCCGTAGATACCAAATGACTTGGCTAAAGCGGCGAAGTCTACTACCGGGTCCTTAATTTCGGTTCCGATACCCTTTTGCAGGGTCGATCTACCACGATTTTTGGCCACAATTTCCTGATGGCGCTCAGAGTTTCGGTATGTACGGTTATTAAACATTATTGTAAGCATAGGAATTTGCTGATGTGCCACCGTCCATAGTCCACCGGTGGTATAAAGCAGGTCTCCGTCCGGTTGCATATTGATACAAAGTCTATTGAAAGGTTTGTGAGCCAGAGTTACACCGATAGCACGCCCGATCCCAAAACCAAGCCCTCCGCCGGTTCTACCCCCGATGTACTGATAAGGGCGTGATATATCCCATAGTTGCATCGGTTGCGTGAATCGAGCGTTATTAATGAGGACCCAATCCTCTTCTTTTATTGCATTCCATAACGTTACCGCTAATCCTGTACGAGAGATTACTTTTTCGTCTCTAATATTTTCGGTAGCATTTTCCCAGGCGAGTGCTTGCAGGTCATCGTGCTGCTTTTTGATGATGTCGAAGCGCTCCCGAACCAGCTTTCTTTTCCCCTCGAGAGCGTTTAACATTTCCCGGCATATTATTGTAAGTGCCGGTATGGCTACCCTAGTATCGGCTGCTATGTCTAAATCAACGGGTTGTATTTCCCCATAATCTTGAGCCCAACTCTTAATGGCGAAATGCCTCAATGAGATATCTATTACGGTGGTTTTCAGGGGTTCCTTCATTGCAGACGTTGTGTCATCGACCATGTTCAGAGCATGATACAAATCAAATACATCCAGAGATAAAACCACGTCAGCTTCAGCAAGTATTTTCTCTTTGGCTTTGGTAAGGTTAAGAGGATGGGACGTCGGAAAACTAATTCTGCCATCGTGGTTTATCACTGGTACTGATAAAGTTTCTGCAAGTGCTACCAGAGCTTCCATGGCCCCTGCTTTGCTTGTCAGGTAGTCGGCGATTATTACCGGATGATTCGCGCTTATCAAAAGCTCGGCCGCTTTTCTCAGAGCTGCCATATCAGCCTGGACAGGAGTAGACGCCGCATACCGCTTGATATCAGGAATGACCTCTGGTTTATCGAGT
This sequence comes from Chloroflexota bacterium, assembly GCA_025358235.1. Taxonomy (GTDB): domain Bacteria; phylum Chloroflexota; class Dehalococcoidia; order Dehalococcoidales; family RBG-16-60-22; genus JACPQH01. The sequence goes on along the minus strand of JANYKH010000236.1, from coordinate 3,859 downwards.
TTTTGTTCTTGTACCCCGCTATCGACACAAACATAGACAGGGCCTTTTGGTTCGGTATTAGAAATCTTGTAACCGCGTAGAATTCCATTAACAGCGCCAGAAACGCTCGTTGCGGTGTTATCCCATTTGGTGTAATCACGAACCGCGTTACCTTGATCCAGGGCAGTGTGTATCCAATCTATCCATGGACGGCGTTTTTCAGTATCAATTGGCCCGGTAGCACCTATAATAAGAACCGGAGCACGATCTACCCATGCATTAAAAATCGCCATGCTTCCCTGGAGCAAACCTACGACGTTGTGCACCATCGCTGCCATCGGTTTAGGAGAAACAAGGTTGTAACCATGGGCAATGTCGATAGCTATACCTTCATGCGGGCAAAGAATAATTTCTGGTTTTTTATTGCCACCATAGGTAACAATGGAATCATGTAATCCTCTAAAAGTTGCTCCGGGGTTTAGGGCGACGTATTCGATGTCCAGTGCTTTCATCACGTCGATAACGGCGTCAGAACCATATTCAGCCCGTTTGGTTTTTTCCGCTTTATTATTTTCTTTCATATCCTCTCTTCGGTAAATAAATATTTGTTGATATTTAGACGTTAGCTAATGAATTGTTAAGAATTGCCATAGTGGTATCGAATGTTGAACGCTTTTAGCAAAATATCCCTGCCGCGATTATTCGACCTGTTTGCTTCTCCCACCGTAGAATAGATGCCTCCTTTTCGAATTTAATTTACTACTGCGGGTCAAGTCGATGGCGTTGACCGCGTCGCTATTTTCGAGGAGTTCACGTCTGATCGAGGATAGAAGTGACTACTTAATTTGTCGCCGATTCGATGAGCGCGTTCTTTTAGCATCTTCAAATGGTCTTCGGTCCCAGGGGCGCCAGTTCAATATTATTAAACAGCACCGTTAGCTCGTCATCGCGCATCTCAGAGAGTAAGACCAAGCCTGATGCACCGGTATAGATTGGCGCAATGATATCTCCACGATGGTGCATGCTTATCGTCACTGTCGATTCCATCACCATTTCAAGAATCAAAATCCTCGAAGCCCCGGTGCGGTTGGAAATCCCCACGGTAGCATTAGAAAAATCACGAAGTTTTACGAGTTCATCATGGGCGCAGATCCTCAGCAAATCATGTTCTTGAAATGACCGTGTAGCATAATTTATTAAGCGCGGACCGCAATAATATTGGCGGGAAGCTTTATCTTTGACGACATACCCCACCTTTTCCATGCCCTGCAGTATTTTATACGCATTGCCTGGACTGAGCCCTGCGCTAATACTAATTTCCTTAACGTACTGGGGTGCTTAAGTAGCAGATCAAGTAACGTTATCGAGTTTTGGAAGTGTTTGTACATTATTTCCTAGCAGGAAAACATAATTTCTAATTCCCAATATTAAAACGGCTAAAAAGAATTGTCAAGTTGGTGTCCGCCACTTTGAACCTTTAGCGCCTATAATAACCATTACAGCAACAACTCTAACCAATATGATTAAACTAGGGATTATAACGTTGAAAGATATTGACAAGGAAATTAGTCCGTGTTAGAATACCAACCACCTGGGCGGTATTGATGTTTTGATTCCAAATATTCGATATTACTGCAAACAACAATTTTATGAGGAGTGTTTTCACATGGAACGAGTTGCCATCGTCAGCGCGGTACGCACCCCGGTGGGGGCATATATGGGGGGCCTGCGGGATATGACTGTCCCGGAATTAACGGCCATTGTCCTGAATGAATCCATCAAGCGAGCCAATGTCAGTTCAAATGAAGTTGATGAAGTCATCATCGGCTCCTGTTATATGAACGGCGAATCCGTCAACCCCGCCCGCGTCGGCCTTCTTACAGCTGGGTGGCCGGTAGAAATCACCGCTGTGTCGATTGATCGCCGCTGCTGTTCGGGCGTAGAAGTCCTTTGCATGGCCACGGAAAAAATCAATGCCGGTGTGGCGAAAATCGTCGTAGCCGGCGGCGCGGAAAGCATGAGCCAGGGTGAATTTTACATTCCCGGCAGCGTGAAATGGAATATCGGCGGCACCGGCGATGCCCCCCGCGGCCATGGCTCTCTAGCCATTACCGGTATGTCTTTCTATGACCGCATTCAGCGTGGGCGCGTCATGTCCCAGCCCATCGCCCGCTTCGGCGTCCTGCCCAGCATGATGTCTTGGGGAGACCTCGCCGCCAAGACGGAAGAAGTTACCCGCGAACAGTGCGACCGCTGGGCGCTACGCGGCCACCAGAACGCTATCGCCGCCATCGATTCGGGCAAGTTCAAAGAAGAGATTGTGCCGGTCAAAGTGCCCCAAAAGCGCGGTGATCCCATTGTTGTTGATACGGATGAGACGCCCCGCCGCGATACCACCTATGAGCAACTGGCCAAATTGAGACCGGTGCTGGGCGGCGTTTCCACGGCAGGCAACTCTTCTTCCGAAAACGACGGTGCGGCTGCGGCTGTCCTGATGACTGAATCCATGGCTAAACAGCGCAACCTGAAAGTAATGGGCTATATGAAAGGTTACGCCGTTGGTGCGGCCGATCCCGTCCGGGCCTGGCTGAGCGTTCCTGCTGCTGTAAATAAAGCATTGAAGCGGGCTGGCCTGACCATCGATCAGATTGAACTGATTGAAGTACAGGAAGCATTTGCCGGGCAATGCCTGGCCGATATCAAAGAACTCGGCATTTCCTGGGAAGATGCCTATAGGAAAGTTAACGTCAACGGTTCCGGTATTTCCCTGGGTCACCCGGTCGGGGCCACAGGCACGATGCGTATGACCACGCTTCTCCACGAGATGGCGCGCCGAAATCTCCAATACGGTATGGTCACCATCTGCGGCGGCGGCGGTATCGGCATTGCCGCGGTCGTTGAACGGCCTTAACGGGCTGATTGGTCTGGATTAAAGCAATCCGGGGATTTTTTTACATTTGCGAGGATAACCATGGCTGAATCTGAAAAAATCCTTATCATCGGCACCAGCGTTCTTGCTGAAAAAATCGAGGAGCTTTTTGCCAGAAGCGGCATCCCAAATGCCCGCGTCAAGCACGGCTCAGATTTCCCTTTTTCCCCTGATTTTGTCATCGATGCCGCGGACAACAATACTCTGGTCCTGGAAAAACCTCTTGCCCCGGGTTGCATTGTGGCTACAACACAGCCCGCAAAGTCGGCCAATCTTTCGGCCTCAATGGCGCACTCTGATAAACTGGTCGCCTTGAGTTTCAATTTCAATCCTCTGGAACCGAAGACGCTCGTGCAGATAGTAAGAGGGCTGGACACGGCCCCGGAAACGATTGAAAAATGCCGGGCGTTATTTGCCAAAATCGGGTTAACGACAGCCGTCACCGTTTATGTTCCGGGCCTGATTGTGGACCGGGTGATGGCTTCAATGATCAACGAGGCAGCCATCATGCTGTAAAGCGGCCTTGCCACCCGGGATGATATCGACCGCATACAAAAGCTCTGCCTCAACTGGCCGCTCGGCCCATTTGAATTCGCTGACGAAATCGGCTGGGACAACGTCGTCGCCACGCTGCAATCGGCGATAGCTGACGGGCAGCAGTACCTGCCATGCCGGATGCTGCGCGAGATGGTGGCGGCGGGCAGGCTGGGCAAGAAGACCGGCCGCGGCTTCTATGATTACGCCCCCAGGAAGTAAGGAGAAGACCATGGAAATACGCAATGTCACGGTCGTCGGCGCGGGAGCCATGGGCAACGCCGCCGCCCGTGCTGTTTTTGGCAAGTACAATGGGGCCCACCTTCGGCGGTTATAAAGGGAACCACCATGGGTCTAATTAACGCTCATATCATGTCTTTGTCCTCCTTTTCAGGTTCTCTTTAAAGCGATAACTAT
>JANYKH010000230.1 GCA_025358235.1 Chloroflexota bacterium | reverse complement strand
GGTGTAGCGCTGCCAGATGCCGAAGCTTTTCATGCACATGGCCACACGGTCGCCGCGCTCCGCCTTGTTCCTAGCGATTATCTTCGGCAGGGTATCTATTTTATTTGCGGTTAATTCTTGAATCATAATTCTTCAGATGTTGAATATTTTGGGTATAAAAAAACCCCCCGCTTGGGAGGTTACTTCTGCATGCTTATTCTCTTAACTGTCGGAGCAGAAACTGACCCAAGCGCACTAGTTGCGCCCGGTAAACATGAACCTTTCAGTTACTCCGAACATGAATTTCATAATTAATGGCAAATTTTAGCACGAGTAATTCACGCTTGTCAACCCGAACTCCGTTGTTCTTCAACATCCGGCCGTCATTGCGAGATTCGCCGCACGCGAAGCGAAGCAATCCGTCCGTAACATCTGTCATTCTGGACCCCGTATCAAGTACGATGCAGGCTTTGATCCAGAATCCAGGTAACGCCACTCTTTTGTTAATCAAAGCATCAAAATCTCCCATCTATTGTCCTCTCCCCCGCCATTTTCCAAATAAAAACCAGCACATCTTGGAATTGACATCTTGCCCACGATGCAATTATCATCGATTTAATCAGGTATCACCGGGGGAGATGGGAAAATGATTGTCGAAATGAAAAAAGGCGCCGCCAGGGAAGAACTGGACGACGTTATCGCCAGAGCCAAAAAATACGGCATGGAAGTCCAGTTGAACATCGGCACGGATAAAACCGTGGTCGCCATACTGGGCAGCAACACGGGACAAATACCCTCAGACATGTTCGGCGTCTTGCCGGGCGTAGAGCGCGTCACCCGCATCATGAGGCCCTATAAACTGGCCTCGCGGGAATTTAAAGCCCAGGATACCATCGTCGATATCGAGGGCATCAAGGTCGGCGGAGACCGGATTGTCGTCATGGCCGGACCCTGCGCCGTGGAGACCCCGGAGCAGCTTAAGGCCGCGGCCAGAGCCGTGAAAGACAGCGGGGCGCGGATCTTGCGGGGTGGGGCCTTCAAACCCCGGTCTTCCCCCTTCAGCTTCCAGGGACTTAAAACCGCCGGGCTGGAACTGCTGGCGGATGTAAAAGCCGAATACGGCATGCCCGTTGTCACCGAAGTCGTTGACTCCCATGAAGTTCGGCTCGTCGGTAAATACGCGGATATTCTCCAGGTAGGATCCCGCAGCATGCAGAACTTCACCCTGTTGACCGAGGTTGGCAAGAGCAAGAGCCCTGTCGTGTTAAAACGCGGTTTTGCCTGTACCGTAACGGAATGGCTAACCGCCGCGGACTATCTCCTCGCCGAGGGCAACAGCCAGGTTATTCTCTGCGAACGCGGCATCCGGACCTTTGAGGACAGCACCCGTTTTTCGCTGGACATTTCCTCAATCCCGGTAATCAAGAAAGCCAGTCACCTGCCCATAATCGTCGATCCCAGCCATGCGGCCGGACACTATTCGCTGGTGCCCGCATTGGCGAAGGCGGCCATTGCCGCCGGGGCGGACGGGCTCTTGATTGAAGTCCACCCTAACCCCAAAGAAGCCCTGGTGGACGGATTGCAATCGCTGACGCCTTCGGATTTCGCCAGATTGATGAAGGAAATAGACCAGATTGCGAGGGTGATGGGCCGGAGCCTGTAGGAATCAGGTCCGGTTCACTCTGAGCGTCATGCCGCTAGCTTTGGCGATGAGTTTGCCGTCCTGATTGGCCACGGTCATTTCCGCAAAAGCTACGCGGCGGCCATTTTTGATGATCCGACATTCGGCGATAAGTTCATCGTCCGGCTGCGGGCTGTTCATGAAATTGATGTGGAAATCCGCCGCCAGGCTGGATGGCGCCACCGAATTGACGGCATATGAGAATGCCTGATCGGCGATGGACATGATAATCCCGCCGAAGACCGCGCCGTTAAGCGTCAGGTAATCCGGTTTCACTTTCATGGAGACGCGGGCAAAACCGGGTTCAAGGGTTATCAGGCGTGTTTCCAGAAATCGGGAAATGGGCTCGCCCGCGGATTCCTTCACCAGTTTCGGGATGTTATTCTCCGCTGTCGGCTCAGGCATTTGAACCCAACAAGTAGCGGGCTGCGGCTTTGGCAAACCCGTTGATAGCCCCTTCGATCGTGCGGTCATCGACGCAGTAGCAAATACGGAAATGGCCCGGCATGCCGAAACCAGACCCCGGCACTGTGAGTACATTCCATTCCTGGAGTTCCTTCACAAAGGCCACGTCGTCCGCGATCGGGCTTTTGGGGAACATGTAGAAAGCGCCCTGCGGTTTCACCACTGAATAACCGGCCTTTTTCAAGGCCGCATAAAGCAAGTCACGCTTACGTTCGTAATCGGCGATGGACACCGTCACGTTTTGCAGGGACTTCACCACATTCTGCATCAGGGCAGGTGCGTTCACGAAGCCCAACACCCGGTTGCAATAGATGCTGGCGTTGATAAGTTCTTCCCGGTCCATATATTGTGGGCTTACCGCCAGGTAGCCTATACGTTCTCCCGGCAGAGCCAGGTCCTTGGAATGTGACGTAACAATAATGGTGCGCGGATGGTGGGAGGCGGGGAAAGCGTATTTCAAATCGTCAAAAATCAGTTTCCGATAAGGCTCATCACTGATGACAAATATCTCCGTCCTGAATTGGTTTTCCTTTTTCTGGAGTATATCCGCCATTTCCGCCAGCAGTTTGGCCGGATAAACCACGCCGGTTGGATTGTTCGGCGAATTGATAATCACTGCTCTGGTTTTAGGCGTGATAGCATCTGTCAGAGCGTGCAGCCGAGGCAGAAAATCATCATCGGTGGCGACAACTCGGGAGACGCCGCCGGCGTTATCCACATAATTCAGGTATTCCACAAAATAAGGCGCAAAAACGACCACTTCATCGCCGGGGTTTAAAATCGCCTTCATGACGATATTCATAGCGGCGGCGGCGCCGCAGGTCATAACGATCTCAGTTTCTTTGTAGGGCAGACCGGTCTCTTTTTCAAGCTGTTTGGCGACTGCCTGACGTGTGGCGGCGTAACCGGCATTCTCCATGTAGCGGTGCATGCCGGGAATAGGGCTGGATGCCAGGCGCATCAATTCCGCGCGGAATTCTTCCGGCGGCTCAGCAATAGGGTTACCCAGTGTAAGGTCAAAAACATTTTCCGGACCATACTTTTTCTTTAGCAGTGCCCCTTCTTCAAACATGCGGCGGATAAAAGAGCCCCCGCCCATCCCCTCTTTAACTTTTTTAGATATAAACACCGGCAAGCTCCTTCCGGCCGGCCTCGAAGGCCACCAGGTTAACCGCGCGTATCTTTTCCGGCATCAGGCGCGTCAGGGTCTGCGTCCAAAAAGCGGCCCCTATAGGCATAAAATCCGAAACGCAGCCGAGCATAAACACGTTGACCGTCTTCAGGTTACCCATTTCTGCGGCTCTTTTTTGAGCTTCTACCAGATAGGTTTTTTTAGATACCTGATGGGCAGATTTCATGATCTCATCATCGGTAGGATATTTGTCCCCGAAAAGACTAACGGAAAGAGGCGGCACATCCTGGTTGTTGATGATGATAACGCCGCCCTTTTTCAGGAACGGCAGCCAGCGGATAGCTTCCAGTTTTTCAAATCCGAGGATTATATCAACGTCCCCCTCTTTTATTAGCGGGGAATAAACCTTTTTGCCGATGCGGACGTGACTGACAACGCTGCCACCACGTTGCGCCATTCCCAGGGTATCCGTTTTTTTGACGTCATACCCGGCAGCCAGGGCCGTCTCCGCCACGATATCGCTGGCCAGGACTACGCCCTGACCCCCCACCCCTACGATCAGCAGATTTACAGCTTCCATTATTTTTTACCTACCGCGTGGATTGCCAGATGTGCACATAGCTGCTCGCAAAGAGTGCAGGCATCACCGGCGCACACCGCCGCGTCAATACTAATTTTGCCGTCTTCCCGGCGGATAGCAGGACAACCGAGTGTCAGACAGGTGTAACACTGGTTACAGGCTGACTGATCCACTTCTCTGGGTTGGCCTTTTTTGCCGGCTTTCACCGCGCAGGCGCCGCGTACGACGATCACGTTAAGTTTTTTGGAATTGAGAGCGGCTCTCACACTAATCCGAAGTTTTTTCAGGTCAAAAGCGTCCAACACCTGCAAGTTGGTAATGCCTAACCCCCGCACTATAGCAGGGATATCAACTACCGGCGCCACTTCACCCTGTGCGGTGAAGCCCGTGCCCGGATGTTCCTGATGCCCGGTCATGGCCGTAGTGGAGTTATCCAGAATCAAAACCGTAATGCGGGCATTATTGTAAAGAGCGTTGATCAGTCCAGTAATGCCGGAGTGGAGAAAGGTAGAGTCCCCGATTACCGCCACTACGTTCTTGGTGATGCCCGCATGCTGCATGCCCTGCGCCTGGCCGATACTCGCACCCATGCAGGCCGTGGTATCGAGCGCTCTCAGGGGAGGATAAGTCCCCAGCGTATAACAGCCTATGTCACCGGTGACAATCAGGCCTGATTCTTTAACTGATTTGCCTTCCGCGTCAAGGACTTTGGAACGCAGTCCGATGG
>JANYKH010000229.1 GCA_025358235.1 Chloroflexota bacterium | reverse complement strand
CCGCCACGCCGCGGATAAGCGGCTCAAGGGTTTCACGGGCGGCAGGGCTGAGGAACTTGCTGTCCCGCACCTCCTCCACCCAGTCCCCTTTGATTTTTTTGGGTAGGATTACAGCGGCGGCCACTACAGGCCCCGCCATGGCGCCCCGCCCCACTTCGTCAATCCCGGCGATGAGATTGTAGCCCTGGCGGCGCAGGCGGCGCTCTTCATTTAGATTCGGTCTGGTACGTTCCACTCTTGCGATGATACCACGGGAGAAGAGGAATTATAAAAGAGGATTTTGGGTACAAATTTGAATTTTGTCTGAAAAGAGAGGATTAAAACGTTTTAAAACCTTTTTAAGCCTCCGGACTCTCATCGAGAGTTATGCCCAGCCCTTCTTTCAGGAGTTCAAACAGCGCTTCTTCCTTATTCTCATGTTTTACCAGCTGGTTGCCGGCTCTAACGGCGCTGCGGGAAATATTATTGGCATTATCAACTAATTGAAGATAAGCCGTTTTTTCAAGGGATTCCGTCTTCTTTAAAATGGCGCGAAGGAGCACGAAAGTCCGGTCCAGCAGCTTATGCTCGGCAATCAAACCCTGAATGACCTGGTCGCCCATCGCCGGCGGCAGCACTTTTTCCTCAAGCATGTAATGGTCTTTCACGTCAGCGTAAAGGGACTCCAGTGTTTCCCCCAACGCCACCTGTAAAGTCTCCAAATGACGGGTGTTGGCGGCAGTCCATTTCTTGACCTTGGCCGCGTAAACAGCCTGGCCTTCCGCTTGTTTAGTGAAGACAGCCAAACGGCGCAGTAACTCAGCGTGCTCGGCGCGCAGGCTTTCAATCGATTCAAGTTTTACATTTTCAGTCATGATTTGACTCCGGTGACACCCCCAATTCTATTCGATATAAAATCTCCAGGCGCAGGCCCACTCGGCGGGGTGGGGGTCGGGGGGACACCCGATGCAGTCTACTTTTATGCGCGGGTCGATGGTCCGGGCAAAGGTCGGGAACTCTACTATCCCCGCGGACTTGCACGGATAGTCCGGCAAATTCTGCCGCTTGCGCGCTGACTGCACCCGGCATTCCAGCATCTTAAATATCACGCTGTTGCCCTGCCGTTCAATGGACTGCTTATTAATCCGGGCATAGAGCCGCAGCGCCAGAGCCTGCTCGAGCGCGTCCAAACCGCCGCTGTCGGGCAGTTTGATCAGGTCCTTTATAGCGCTGGCTTCCAACGGGGAATAGCGGCTCCAGCAAGTATCATTACAGCGCTTGGCGGCATCCATCCCCTCCCGGTTCTCGACGGCCTGAAACCAGACGCCGTCCCCCGCCAGCCAGTTGGCGCACATCGCATCGATGAGCGCGTTCAGCTTCTCCCGCGGCATTTCCAGCAGAAAAGCCGGGATATCATCTTTCATGGGGAAGTCCAGCGTCTTCGCCAGCCGTTTCATCACAATAGGGAACAGGCGGGCAGCAACATCCGACTCGATTTTGAGTGTCTCTTCCAGACCAAGCTGGTGTTCCACTTCGTTAAACCAGATGCCGTAATGCAGCATCGCGCGGCGGAAAGCGCTGATGAGATAGCGCGCCAGATCAGCCTGGCTCATCTTGTCATAGACGGACGAAATGTCATTCATGCGGAAAAGACTCCCTTTAAGATTGGAACGTTCAGTGTGGTTTGTCAGTTTTCATGAGTGCGTCATGCGGTTCAATTTCTACGACGCAGTGCTGGCAGCCCGTGTGCTCGCCCACGCGACTCTTGATCTCTTTAACGAGCCGGTTGGCTTCTGCCATAGTCATATCTTTATCGACGGTCACGTGGAATCCCGCGAAAAGTGTCTCCGGCCCCACGTATTCCGCCTTAAAACTGTGTAAATCGATGACGCCGGGAGTTGCCCTGATTACCTCTTCAACTTTCCGCTTCAGTTCCGGGTCCGGGCTTTTGCCAAGGAGGAAGCGGACATTCTTCTTGATGAGGTAGATCCCGGTCAGCGCGATAAATATGGCGATAACGATGGAGAATATGGGATCAGCCAGATAATAGCCATACCCCACCAGGACGATGCCCGCCAGACCGGAGCCATAAGAGACCAGGTCTTCCAGGCTGGAGAGAAGCTGAGCCTGCACCGAGGCGCCCGGGCTTTTTGAGCGCACAATATCAATAATCGGGATACAGGCAACCAGCAAAGAGATGATTGAGACGATAAGGGGGATAGTGAAATCACCGGGGGGGGCAGAGGGGGGGCCTTCAAAGAATTTAGGGATGGCACGGCGGAAAGTTTCCAAACTCATAAAAGAGATGAAAACCACTGCTGCAATCACCGCCGCAAGGTTCTGCGCCCGCTCATACCCGAGGTTATGGAATTTGTCTGCGGGTTTGGTGGAAACGTAAATCGCCAACAGCAAAAAGGCCGCGACGACTAAACTGGAAAGGCTTTCAAAGGCCATGGCCAGCAAGACGAGTGTGCCCGTGGAGAAAAAAGCGGCCAATTGGATAATGAGCAGCAGGACGTAACCGGCAATGGCGATTTTAATGCCCCGCGCCGAGCCGGTTTTTTTATCCGGGGAAGTATAGGATGCTGCACTCATATAATCAGATCGATAATTGCATTATAACAAAAATCAGGCTGACGTTAATGCGAGGCCGCTGCACAGGGCGGACTGAAGGCTGGGTGACATGAGAGGATTAACTGTTCGTATTGACCAACCCCCTAACCCCCTTCCGCAAAGATGGTAATGAATCAGGATGGGTGAGGCGGAAGGGGGGATTCTAAATAAAATTCACCCTTTCCCCCGTATCAAGTACGGGGCAGGCTCTAACCCTTTCCCTCCAGGGAAAGGGAATAAATGGCAATAACAAAGAAATTGAACCATTTCCATCTCCCTCCAGTCCAAGCCGAAACCATAAACTAAAGTAAGACTCATGTTCCGAGTCGTAAAGAAAAAATCAGGGCTGGTTTTTAACGATGGCCGCAGCCGCACGCTTGCAAAATATTGCCGGTCTGCTATACTGTCTTTAAATTGCTATTTCAGGTAACAGCTATGCTCAAGCAGCTTATCAAGAAAGCGAAAACAGAATCCCGCACCCTGCTCACGGAAATCGAATCAAAATCCATTCTTCGCGAAGCAGGCATCAATGTCGTCGAGACGCGTCTCGCCGCAACCCGTGATGAAGCGATATCCATCAGCCGCGAGCTTCACTTCCCCATAGTCATGAAGGTGGCATCGCCGGATATCGCCCATAAAGCGGATGTGGGCGGGGTAAAACTGAACCTGCGGACCGCGCTTCAAGTGGGCAAAGCCTGGGATGAAATCATGGCCTCCGTAAACGCCAAACAGCCCACCGCCCGGATTCAGGGCGTTACGGTGCAGAAAATGGCGAAAACCGGTGTAGAAGTCATCATCGGCATGTCACGGGACCCCCAGTTCGGCCCGGTCATCATGTTCGGCCTCGGCGGAGTCTGGGTTGAATTGATTAAAGACGTCTCCCTGCGCATCGCCCCCCTCACCCCCCGCGACGCCCGCGAGATGATTACCGAGATTAAAGGCTATCCCCTCCTCACCGGCTACCGCGGGGCTGCCCCCGTGGATCTTAAAGCCCTCGAGGACTTTATTCTGAAGGTTTCGGATTTCGCTGAAAAGAACGCTGAAGTGAAAGAGCTGGACCTGAACCCGGTCTTCGCGTACCCGGACGGGGCGCTGGCCGTGGATGCTCGCGTTATCATATAAGGTGGCGCGCTGAAAGGGTAAATAATGTACGATCTGCGAACAATGCTGGAACGGAGCGCCAATCGTTTCGGCAACAAACCAGCTATTATTCAGGGTGACCAGACACTAACTTTCTCGGACTTAGATAGGAAATCCAGCCAACTTGCCGGATCGCTTATCAAGCTGGGCGTAAACAAGGGCGACCGCATCGCCACGCTGCTGACCACGAGTCCGGACTGTGTCGTCATCTATTTCGGGATCATCAAGGCCGGCGCCGTCATGGTGCCCTTTGATGTCCGCTATAAGGTGGGCGAATTGGAGACCCTGTTCGCCTGCGCCAAGCCCAAAATGCTGTTTACCGATGGCACTTGTCTTAAAACCATCGTCAACCATTTACCCCGGTTCACTTCTATTAAACAGGTAATTAACGTGGGAACCGGCTTCGAGGACCGCTTTACTTCGTTGAAGCAGCTTATCGAATCCGGAGTCGCGCCGGAGCCCAAACCGGCGCTTGATATCGATGATCTCATGCTCATCGCTTTTACCTCCGGGCCGACCACCTCCCCCCACGGCTCCACCATGTCACACCGCTGTCTCATGTATGAAATTATGTCCGGTATGGAAGTTATGGAGCAGACGGATAAAGACGTCGTCATGCTTTACGCCCTACCGATTCACCATATGTTCGGCCTGTGCACCGCCCTGCTCACTTCCATTCACTGCGGCAGCACTCTGGTCATCGTCCCCGGCACGGGTATTTCCGTGCGGACCCTGCTGGAAGCGACGGAAAAACACTGCGGCACCATGCTCTTCGGCGTACCGTACATCTTCGCGCTCATCATCAAAACCGTTAAACGCGAGGGTTTCAAGCACGACATCAGCTCGCTACGGGTGTGTTACACAGGGGGCGCCTGCATCCCTCTTTCCACCCTGAAAGCATTTAAGAAACTATTCAAGGTCAACCTCGCCGATATGTACGGGATGACGGAAACGATCTCCGCCATCACCTGCCAGCCGGTGGACGGTTCCGGGAAACCTGGCTCTTGCGGACCGGCCATGCCTTACTGGCAGTTGAAAGTCGTCGACGATAAATCACGGGAAGTGCCGCCCAATACTGAAGGTGAAATCATGGCCAAAGGCCACTTCATGCTGGGTTATTTTGAAAATCCCGAAGCTACCGCCAAAACCATCGAAAATGGCTGGCTTCACACAGGGGATTACGGCAAAGTGGACGAGGACGGCTACTACTACATCACCGGCCTCAAGAAGCGCATGTTGATTCTGAAGGGTCAGAACGTCTACCCCCAGGACATTGAACAGATACTGTTGACTCACCCCGCCATTGAAGCGGCCAAAGTTTCCGGGGCGCCGGACAGGCTGCGGGGTCAGGTGGTCAAAGCTGTTGTCAGAAGAAAACGCGGCATCCGGGTGACCAAACAGGAAATCAAGAAGTATTGTCTGGAGCGCATGGCGGACTACAAATGCCCGCGCCTGATAAACTTTGAGAAGCTGGCACCGGTCATTAAACCCGGCAAGTAACGGTAGCCGCCGGCTTCCGTATTGCCATC
>JANYKH010000197.1 GCA_025358235.1 Chloroflexota bacterium | reverse complement strand
AGAGTTCCAGCTTGCAGTGGTAACAGCGGTCCGGCGGGTTAGAGACATACAGGGGATTCTCCATCTCGCCGGTTTCGATCATTTTAAAACGGAAGCCTAGCTGAGCTGCCAGTTCACGGGCTTCTTCCTTTTCTCCGGGGGGGCAGCTCGGCGAGAATGCAAAGACCACCAGCGCGTTTTGCCCGAGTACTTCATTGGCGACGGCGGCCAGAAAAGCGCTGTCCACGCCGCCGGAGTAGGCCACAAGGACAGACTTCATCTTTTTAAGAACGGATTTGAGTTCGGCCAGTTTATCCCTAGTGTTCACTTTGCCCCGCAGTTTTGCTGTTAATAAGGCCGGCCATATAGCCCGCGCCAAAGCCGTTATCGATATTAACGACCGCCACACCGGCAGCGCAGCTATTCAGCATGGTGAGGAGGGGAGCAAGACCGCCGAAACTGGCCCCGTAGCCAATGCTCGTGGGGACGGCGATAACCGGCGCAGAAACGAGGCCCGAAACCACACCGGGTAGAGCGCCTTCCATCCCGGCGACAGCGACGATGACGTGCATATCACGGAGAAGCGAAAGTTTATCAAAAAGCCGGTGAATTCCAGCCACGCCCACGTCATACACCCTTTCCACTTGGTTGCCCATCAATTCGGCAGTGACCGCGGCCTCTTCCGCCACGGGGATATCAGCGGTGCCGCCCGTTACCACGGCGATGCCGGGGCGGGGGGGGATCTCTTTCAGCCGGTTGACAACGATGGTCATAGAAGCGGGATTATAGACCGCATCCGGTATTTTTTTCAAGACGGCGGTATAGGCTTCCGGGGTGGCGCGAGTCACGAGAAGGCGGGGTGAATGAGCGACCATGTTTTCCGCGATGCCCGCTATCTGTTCCACGGTCTTGCCAAGACCGAAAATGACTTCAGGGAAGCCCACGCGGAGGTTGCGGTGATGGTCGATTTTCGCATAGTGCAGGTCTTCATAAGGGAGGACTTTCAGCTGTTGCATAGCGGCATCAGGGGTTAAAGCGCCGGTTTTGACCTGCTCCAGGATGCTGGAAATCCATTCTTTTGAGGGTTGACCCGTGAGTTTATCGTGTTCAGCCATCATTCAGTCCTGCCCTTGATAACCGGATTATACTAACGGGCCGGAGTGAAAGCAAATTTAAATGAGCGGTTGAGATAAAGAGCCAGCAAAAAGATAGTGTTTTGGTCGAAACCAGGGTTTCCAAACTGAAAGGATTTTTGGTTATTCCGACAGGGTAAAATAGAAAGTTGCTCCTTTTCCGGGTTCACTTTCAGCCCAAATATCTCCCCCGTGGCGGCTAATAATTTTGCGGGTGATGGCGAGCCCTATACCGAGCCCCGGATACAAATCATCAGAATGTAAACGAACGAACGGCGCGAAAAGGTTATCGGCGTAGGCCATATTGAAGCCGGTCCCGTTGTCCCTGAGAAAAAAGGCTTGCTTCCCTTTTGATTCGGTTATTCCGAATTCTACCGTGGAAACAGGGACATCCCGTGTAAATTTAAGAGCGTTATCAAAGAGATTGTCGATGACAATCTGTAGCAGTCTAGAGTCACCCGAAGCACTGATGCCGGGCTGAATCTGGAAAGTAATTTTCCGTTGAGGATTAGCCAATTTTAGCCTGGCTGCCGCGGCCTGGGCCAACTCGCTCAGATTAACTGTATCAGATATAAGTTCAACGAGAGTCACCGAAGACAATTCAGTCAGCTTTTCCAGAAATTGAGACATCAGCCTGCTAGCATGACTTATTCGGGTGACGTAGGTCTTGCCACGTTCATCCAACCGGTCAGCGTATTCTTCCAGCAGCGCCTGGCTAAAACCGTCCAAATGCCTCAAGGGTGCATTGATATTATTACAAATAGTAAAATTGTAACCTTCCAGTTCTTTGTTAGCCACTTGCAATTCTATGGTCTGCCGCCTGAGCGACCGGTTCAGTTCGTAGATCCGATTATCCGCTTCTTTACGTTCAGTTATATCATTCAGGGCAACCCGATAGTGAGCCTCCGTAGATGAGTTAGAAACGATAGATACTTTCAATTCAGCAAAGAAGGCCGGCCCCTTGTTACGGTGCATTTCCAGTTCACAACTGGTACGCGGTTTCGTTTCTGCTGCCTGAAAACAAAGGCGAAACGGTTGGATATGCTTCGGCGAAACAAACGTAGCCAGACGTTTCCCAATCAAGCGGCTGCGTTCAATGTCCAGAATGCGGGTCGCGGAAAGATTAGCCTCAAGAATAATTAATTTGGCGTCGAGAGTCAAATACCCAACCGGCGCAAATTCAAATAAATCCGCAAAACGATCACGAGAGCGTTGAAGTTCTTGCTGGGCAAATCGCAATTCCTCGTTTTGCAGTTCAAGTTCTATCTGGTGAACATCAAGCTCATGAACAAGTTCACCTATTTTCCCGGGAGCCAGGGCTTTCGCGCGGTGCCGCCGGACGGCTGCCATCTCCTCGGCTTTTTTGCGAAGTATGACTGTCTCATTATTTTCGTTCGGTTGCAATTTACCGGGCATTTCAGGTGTCATAAAAAACCTTCTATCAATTGAAGGGTTAGTCCTGACGGCGGCTATGTTGTAACATCTTCAAGCGCC
>JANYKH010000196.1 GCA_025358235.1 Chloroflexota bacterium | reverse complement strand
CACAATGTTTGAAAAAGGCGATTGGCCGGACCCTGAATCAAAACCCCAAATCGGTACTGAAGCCGTTAAGAAACCTGGAGAAGGTCTGCTGCATAAGCCCGGAGAATGGGCCGAGACCCCACCGGAAGCCGGCACGAAGGAGAATATACCGGAGGGCGTTCTGCATAAGCCCTCGGCGTGGGACCGCCCCGCTCCTCCCGAGCCTCCCAAAGGGCGTCCGCAACCGGATCAAAAAGGTGCGTTCTATGAACCGGCCAAACCCGAGTTTAGGAACGCGGCTAACCCCGACCCGAGCGCCTTACCGCCAAGCCACCATGCTGACGCCATGCTGCACAACCCTTCAAGTTGGGCGACTTTTTCCAGCAAACCGGAGCCGAAAGACACACCGCTTTCGTTTGAAGGGCACGTCAAACATGAGGCGTTGCTGCACAATAAAGAGAACTGGGACCGCTTCGTGAAAGACGAGAAACCGGTTTCGAATTTGGAGAAAAAGGCGCTACCCGGCGTTGGCCCCCACCGCGAACCCCTCCTGCTGAACAAGAATATGAGGGACGATTCCGGAAGGATCGCTTTCCAGGGAACAGACTCCGGATTTAACCCCGCCCTGCCCAACCAGCCCCATAAAGAACCGCTGCTGCACAACCGGGATGAGTGGGACAGATTTACCGGAAAAAAGGATAAGCCTGAAGATATCGAGAAGCGGGGCACATTATACCATCAGCCCTCCACCCCTCCCCGACCCGGGGAATCCAAACCGAACACCACGGCCCCACCGTCAAAGGGATTGTTCCACCGGCCGGACGCTTGGAAATCCAAAGACAAAGGCGGTCCGGGCGCTAACCGCGGCAACACCCCGCCCGGTATGCCGGACTATCCCCGGAAGGCGCGCCCCCCGGAAGACAAGCGCAAGAAATAAGGCGTTTTTGCAGCCGTAGCGGCGCTGACCACGGGCAGAGTATAATTTGTTCATTGCCTGCGCAGGAGAATAAACATGACCCGCGAGATATATTTAGCCCTTGAGAAAATGATCCATCCGGACCATACGGCGCTGGTTATCTGGGATGTCCAAAAAGTGCTTTTTAAAAATATCTTTAATAAAGATGAATTTGCAGCCAGTCTGAAATCCCTGTTGGGAGCCGCACGGGAAAACCACGTCCCGGTGGTCTATACCAAAATTCTGCGCGCTCCGGCCGAATGGGAAAACCCCGCCCGCCTCAGATTCGCGATGAACCGTTATAAAATCTTTGATGCTGCCAAAGTCCCCCAGGTCGGCGACCCGGCCGATCCGGAAATGGAGATTGCGGAAGAGGTAAAACCTGGCCCTGCAGACCTGGTGTTAAGCAAGCACACCGCCAACATTTTCGTCGGTACGCCATTCGACTATTTTATGCGCAACCGCGGCATCGAGACATTGATTTTCACGGGCATCGCCACAGATATGGGCATCGATACCAGCGCGCGAAACGCTGCCAGCCTCGGCTACTACACTGTGGTTGTATCTGATTGCGTTTCATCATCAGACAAAGGGCGTCATGAGGCTATCATTAAGACGCTGCCGGTAGTCTGCCCTGTTCTCACCGCAGAGGAAATTAAACGTAAATGGCCCATAGTTAAATAATGCCGGCGCAGGCAGTCCCCGGTTCAAAGGAAGTCACAGCCGATCGTCCCAAATACGCCTGGCTGGTGCTGGCCATCAGCGCCCTGATGATGGGCACCCAGGGCTGCGTTTACTACAGCTATTCGGTGTTTTTCAAGCCGCTGGCCGAGGGCTTCGGGTGGAACCGGTCTGAGACATCAGGGGTATTTTCCGTATTCCTCCTGAGCCTGGGCGTCTTTGCCATGATTAATGGCTGGGCAGCGGATAAATATGGACCGCGCAAAGTGCTGATCGCAGGTGCTGTTATCGCCGGAGGCGGACTGCTGCTGACGAGCCAGATATCAGAGTTGTGGCAGCTTTACCTGGCTTACGGTTTCATCGCCCCAATTGGACTCAGCTGTAACTTCACTCTGACGAACACCATGACCGCTCGCTGGTTTGAAAAGGGGCGGGGGATGGCGCTGGGCGTAGTTTCATCGGGCACAGGTTTAGGCGTATTCCTGGGCGTGCCGATGATTTCCCGAATCATCGAGTCCAGTGGATGGTCTTTGGCTTACGTCACCCTGGCAATATTTTCCGGGACAGTTATAGGACTGGGGGCAATAATCCTAAAATGGCCGGCAGTTACAAAGCACGATGCGGAACAGTCCAAGAAGCGAAAAACGGTTTCGCCGTTTAACATGCCGGGATCCCGCAAACCTCTGTTCATCACTTTCTTGATTTATTTATTCCTGTACTGGAGTTATCAATCCGTGATGGTGCACCTGGTGAACTACGCTACGGATATCGGGATTGACCCTTTGACCGCGGCGGGGGTGATCGGCACACTCGGCATTGTGAGCATCATGGGGCGGCTGGGGATGGGCGCC